>JAPOOP010000665.1 GCA_026713385.1 Candidatus Poribacteria bacterium
CTACCTGTCGCTCAGCGTAAGCCCGTGCTGAAAGACGCATCTGGAGCATGGCAGATTGAAACATCTGCACAGACCCCATCGACGGAACTCGTGCTCAATGATGAGATGAAGCAGATGAAACAGAAATGGAGCCGGTCGTAAGCCAAAGTACTTAGCCTGAAACGAAGTGAAACACCCAGTTTACCGAACCGCAAGGAATAATTAAAAAATGCTCACTGCCCCCTATATCGTTCAACAGTTTTTAGCCGCTTGTATCGGGAATACAGAGAAAGAAACCGACCCATCGAGTTCCGATGCACAGCAGAGTGACGAACACCAAACGGAATCGGAATTCACAACCGACGACAATTCCACGAGTGATGCTGAATCCGAACCATCAGACACTTCCGATACCCCGGTTTCTGAAGCCTCAGAAACCGAAAAGACTGATGCGCCGTCTGAGTCGGAGGAAACACCTTCTGAAGACGATGGATCTCCGTTTGTCGCTATAGATGATGACAGTCCTCAAATACAACTCGACAGCGAGGTCTTACCTATCTCTACAGACGAAGAGGCTCACGCCAGCAAGGATAACCTGCCCAATACACCCAGCGCAGAAGAAACATCTGTCGTCGAGAACGCCACCCTCGCGCCGTCCGATGATGAAGCAACCGAGTCCTCGGAAGACACCGATCCTATTTCCGAAGATAAGACAGAAGTCGCAACGGAAATTGTAACATCTGAACAGGAAAATGAGGGGGCGATAGCGCAGCACGCACAGATTTCTGATGTTGACACAGACAAAGGCGAGGATACCAAAACAGAGCAGGAAACACCACCATTAGAACTCGGCATTATTGAAGAGATTTACGACTTCGTAGAGATGTTTGGACAAAGCACTGTTTCCGGTACAGACCAAGCATCCGCCAGCGGGACAGATTGTTCCGGCGGCGTGACAAAGCCCGCTATCTTTGAACATCCAACCCCAACAGAAACTGCAAAAATCGATTACACGCTGTCACTGCCGGATGTTGATAAAAAAGAGAGACTCTTCGTACACTTTTCCATCGGATTACGGGATGGTGTTGTTTTTGACAACACAGAGCGACAGCCCGGAGGCGTAAAGTTCGCTATCGAAATTTTCGATCTTCTTAATACAGGTGTAGAAACTGCTCCAGAGAGATGCTTTGAATCTGTATCAACCGAATGTCAGTGGGTAGAAGAAAGCATCGAACTTACGTCCTATGCCGGTAAAGAGGTCGTCGTCTCATTCCTGACGGAATGCAACATAGAAGGCAATAGTAACTACGCGTGGGCTTTGTGGGGTAAGCCGCAGTTACGCAAACTCAAACAGAGGTCCCTCCGGAAAGGGAAAAGAGACTCCGAACCGGAACTACGCTGTGGCATTGCTATCTTACACGCCAGCGATGACACGATACAACTACGTGAGTTTAGTCAATCCACGTCAACAAGGGTTTCCGATTTAGCCAACATTTGTCTCGCATTACACGAACCAGAAGAGCCTCCTGTTAAAATATCGCTTTACGCGGCACAACCAAAATTAGAAATTGTGAACGTAGGTGCGACAGCCGCAGTTGTCACTGCCAGCGAAGATTTTGAAGTGCAATGCACACTTCGGAATACCGGCACCGCGCCACTCGGTAAAGCGGATACCGCGCGAATTTCTATCAACGGCATAAAACTACGGCGTGGACGCCCCAGACAAACCATTAAAGAAGTTGAACCGGGTGGAGAAATCTCCGTTTTTTGGATAGCCCGCCGTTTCCCAAAGCCGACTGTAGTTCCTATCTCTGTGTCGCTCAACTGTCAAACCTCAGCAGGCGAAGAGCGTCAAACAGTCCAAGAAAGCGTTTCGCTTCTTCCTGCACCACCTAAACTCACTGCCAAGGTGGTGAAAGAACTGCACACTTACACAGAAAATGGTAGCGTTGTGCTGGGGAATAAAAATCTTCGCATTGTTTTCGTTCGTGGACCCGAAACAACATCAGAAATCAACAACGAAAACAACCCAGCAACTATCCTTCCTGACAAAGAGGTTGTTGAGGGAGGGTTTGAGTATTACATAATTTTTGTCGCAAAGGGTGGTAACTACCAGCAGGTCGCAACCTGTCCGGCACTCTCCGAAGTTGTCTATTTAGACGCATCACAAAACCGTCAAACGTCGCAACTTGCACCTACAAACTATCAGCTCGCTGGGAATAATCAGGGGGAGTCACTTGTCCGCCTAAGCGGTTCGGATACGGATGTAGATGGCGTTGAGTGGACTTATGAGATGCAGTGGACGCTCAGTGAAAATGCGACGCGGGTGAAAACGGAATATCAGTTGCAAACGGATCGCAACAGAGAACTTCTTGCCTTCCGCGGTCCGATGCTTTATGCGGGACAAGGGCGGAATCGTGAAAAGAAAACGGCAGCACTCTTCCCCGGGCTCGAATTCTTGGAAAACGATGAGCGTTCCTCAAGTACACGCGACGCAACCCCACCATTCGACAACCGTCTTGTCCCGCATCCCTATAAAATTACAGTGCCAGTCATGGCAGTAGAGATGCAGAAATCAATAGTCGGCATCATTTGGAATCCTTTGGATACTTGGGATGGTGAGAACCAGATGCTCTCTACGGTATTCGCCTCACCCAATTGGCATCAGTACCAGAAAAATCACGCCCTCGGGGTATTCGTCCCGACTGTGCCAGCATGGGTCCCAGAAAATCAGACAGAGGCTTCTATCCCGTATCCACTCATACCGTCGCGTCCAGTGTCCATCAAAACTGAAATCATCGTGGATGGAAATGCCTCTATCTTAGATGCTATAGAGCATTGGAATGATGCTTACGGTGCTCCTGAACCGTTATCACCACCCCGTAGCGACGCAGAAGAGGTATTACTCTCTCGGCATGGATTTATGCAGACAACATGGGACGCAGACGCTCGTAAATCCCGTCACTGCGTAGACTGGGAACCTCACAATGAACCGGGTTTTGGCACATTGCTTTGGTACGATTATCTTGCTACAAAAGATGAACATGTGAAGGAACGGGTGTTAGAGATTGCCAAAAACACCATAACCGAATCCGGACCAGAAGGCTTAGCAGCACGCGGTTCATGTCATATTTTAAGATGGGAATTCCCATTCTACACCGGTAACATCAATGCTGGATTATCCTACATGGCGGAAGAAACGAAGCAACGCATTGCCACGCAAGAATCGGATGGAAGTTGGCGATGGCACCCAACCAACGCGAAAACTGCTTCCCTCGGAAAGACAGGTGAAGCGGTGCTCGGTACCTGTGCTGAATCAGCACTTCTACTTCTTAAACATGCTCGGATTACCGGAAACAAAACCTCGCGTAAAGCAGGTTTGAAAGCACTTAATTTCATTCAGCAATTCTCCGTGCCACGCGGTGCACAAACGTGGGAATGTCCAATGTATCAACCAGATGTTCTTGCGGCTGCTCATGCTATCGGTGCTTATGTTGAGGCTTACCAATTAACAGCGGAAAAAGAACATCTCAAACGCGCAACGTATTGGGCGGCAACAGCATTGCCATTCCTCTACCATTGGCATCTCCCAGACCGACCCGGGATGCAGTTTGCCTCAATCCCTGTTTTCGGGACGACCTTCTACACGCATCCCTGGTTCGGAGTCCCTGTTCAATGGAATGGATTAGTTCTCGCCTATTACTTACAACGCTTAAACCAACACGTCGAAGACGACAGATGGCTTCAAATCGCTGAGGGTATTACGGTGAGTGCGATGTACCAACAATCAGAAGACGGTGAACTCAAAGGCACCTATCCTGATGGATTTTATGGTTTCTGTACCGAAGGCAGAGGACCACACTTGAACCCCGAAGATATTATGATGAACGTTTATACACTCCGAGGGCTCGATCCCGGAATTAAAACCGCTATCGCTGGGGACATACACCTGAGTTCCGGGGCAAGGGTAGATGGACTTACTTTAACCAAGAAGGGTCAACTGAACTGGCAACTCAGTTATGCCGATAACGAAACGAGTTACTCCGTTATTATTGGTTATGGACGTGCGCCACAGGCACTTCGGGCACGATACCAGTTCACATCACCTTCGGACGATACCCCAATTACCGATGCAGATCCCCCTGCTGACGACTCTGAATCCGCTAACACATCTGCCAAATATGCAGAGATCGAGGTTGCGAGTGTACAAACGCTCGAAGATGTCGAATCCGGATGGCTTTATATAGAAGATAAGGACGCTATATTGGTAAAGTACCTGCACGCCACCACAGATGTGCAGTTTGAGATTTTTTAATTACTGGGCCTTCGTTCTGCCCTCCTTGCGCAGGTCTCCTATAAAGGAAACCTGAGGACAATGTTTCGGGTAGGTTTTTGGTGAAGTTCAAACGAAAAGTAGAAGCATGTAGTAGTTCCCAAATTCGTGCAGAATTAACCAGAAACCGTCGCGCAACGCAGTGGAATGATGTTCAGAGGTCCTTAGTAAAAAACGAAAAATAAGGAGAGTCGTAAAATGGCTAAAAAAATTGTATTCACCACATTTATGCTGGTTACTGTGGCAATTGTTGCCTCTATTCTGTTTTCACAGAATGCCATTGCCCAATCTGATGCCGTAGCGTCAGGAGATGTCCCGATGATAGATTTCAAAGCCTTGGGTGGTTTTATCATTGAAGGCATTGTTTTTAGCGTCGTCGGTTTAATCATTTTGATGGTAGGTTACAAAGTCTTTGATATGGCGACCCCGTACGACTTAAACCGTCAGATCGCCGAAGAGAACAACACTGCTGCTGGTGTTGCAGTTGCCGGTGTTCTCATCTCACTCGGCATCATCGTCGCTGCCGCAATGGGTTAGAACAAGAATTATCAGTCATCAGTAAGAATCGTTTTGCTGTCGGTTCCCGTAGGAAACCATTAGTTAGTAACAAGAAGGATACGATATAGGTAGGTGCGGTTTGTAACCGCACTTGCCCTCTTTTCTGATTACTTCTTTTCCGTACAAGTTACTGATCCACCCGCGATCTTCGCGAAAACCTGTCCGAAACGAAGTGGAGGGCAGAGCGAAAACTTAATAATTAGAAAAAAGGTGGGAAAAATGGCACAAACAACCTACCTGGCAGATCAGGTTGTCAGCGAGGCACAAATTCAGGAATGGGTAGAAACCTTCCACAAGCAAGGCTGTCTGTTTTTGCAAAACGTCTTGCCTCCTGATTTATGTGCGCAACTTCGACAAGATTTAGAGTGGGCACTTAAAAACGATCCGAATAACTTAAATGGGGGAAGCCCCGCCGGTCGTATGCACTTAAGCCATCGGATGTTTGAACACAGCGAAGCGAATCGCCGACTGTTCGACCTTGAACCCATTGTCTCCTTCGCTGAAGCACTCGTCGCGGAAAACTGCCATGTCATTCACAACAATTCGTTCCAGACGTTCCCAGGCGGTGGAATCACATCGTGGCATCAAGACGATGCACTACACTACATCGTAACGGACGGTGAACCGCCAAAGAACGTTCGGTTGCCGGTCCTGCTCTTCACGGCAAATTACTACCTCACCGATGTCACTGAAATTGAACATGGTGGCACAGAGGTTGTCCCAGGTTCACATCTTTTCGGGGCATCGCCTCCGAATCCGATAGAAGGAACGGAGTGGGAAGACAAAGTTCAGTATAATCTCGGAAAAGCCGGAAGCGTTATAATGTTTAACAATCAGGTCTGGCATCGCGGGGGTCCAAACCAGACCGATCGCATCCGATATATCACACAGGTGACTTACGGACGCCGCCTTGTTGGGCATAAATACTATCCGTTTATGAACTACAATATGCCCGAATCCGCTTACAGAGACGCGAGCCCCCGTCTGCGACGACTACTCGGCTTCCTCAACCACGGTGCCTACGGGTAGCACCCACACCGACAAACATAGCATGACCGAGCAATTTGTTGCAAAGGATTGGAAATGCATCAAGAATATCTGAAAGCATTTGCAGACAAAGCAGCATCGGACGTTCGTATATTAGGGACGTGGCTTGAAGGGAGCTTCGCAAAAGGCACTGCCGACAGATATTCAGATATTGACATTCATCTATTGGTCGCCGAAGAGAATAAAGAAACTTTCCAACACGGATTAGAATCTTGGCTATCTGATATTCAGCCGTTGGTTCTCTTCAAAGACACCTTTCCTGGACAGATGATGACCTGCATCACAACAGCAGGCTTGCGGGTTGATGTCTGGTTACACACAGGAAATACAATCATCCTTGAACGTACTAAAGTCCATCTGCTGTCTGCTGCCGAAGGATGTATTCAATTCAAGGAATCGTGTAGTGACAAAACACCAAAAGATGTCAGTTCAACATTAAATCAACACTTTAATGAGTTTTGGCGTGTACTTGCTATTCTTCCGACAGTCCTGGGACGCGAGGAGCACATTGCCGGATTTATGGGCACTACATTTGTTGTGATGTCGCTGACAGAAGTTCTCATCATAGGAAGTGGGAAGCAAAGAGACAGAGGCGTAAAAAACATTAATGCTTTTGTACCGCAAGTTCTCAGAAAAGAAATCGAAGATGCATCAACAATGCAAAGTCTCAATAGAGAAGGCATTGCAAAAGCACATCTTCGGTTAACAGCGATTATGCAGCGGTACGGACCGGATATTGCAAAAGAGCACGGAGTCGTTTATCCACTGACATTGGAAAAGGCTGTCCTTAATTATATCTCCAGAGAATTACAGATATTAGGGCTTTCTGATTGCTTAGATGCGTTACATAGGCTTTAAATTGCGAACCACATCATGAATCAGGAAGCCTGCTCTATCTATTGCCCGTTTTCTTGTCCACCGCCCAACGAAAAAATATGAAAGCAATTGTTTTCTCAGAACAAGGCAGTGCGGAGGTACTTCAGTACACAGACGTACCCAAACCGACGCTTGATACCAATGAAGTGCTGATTAAAGTCGAAGCTTGTGCGGTGAACTACCTGGATATTCATGCCCGGCGGAACCGCCCGGAGATAGAAGCAAAACTCCGTCGAGGGGATACGCCACATATACTCGGCTCCGACATCGCTGGGACAATCACCGAAATTGGCAGCGCAGTCCGTGGTGTTGCTGTCGCGGATCGAGTTGTTCTCGCCCCTTGCATTCCGTGTGGTATCTGTAGCGACTGTTATCGTGGCACCGAAAATTTGTGTGACACGCAAGAACTCATCGGTTTCCAAACAAATGGCGGATACGCAGAATACGTGAAAGCTCCTGCCCAAAACGCTATTCAGATGTCAGCGGCATTGTCATTCGTTAATGCCGCTGCGATGCCGATAGCGTATCTCACAGCATGGCATATGCTAATGACGCGTGCACAACTTCGCCCTGAGGAGGATGTCTTAATTCTCGGTGTAGGGGGTGGTGTCGGAAGTGCTGGACTGCAAATCGCAAAATTAACCGGTGCCAGAGTTTTTGCGACAGCGAGCAGCGATGAAAAACTTGAACGTGCACGAGAAATGGGGGCAGACGTTACGATTAACTACAAAGACACAGATTTTTCGGAGGTCGTGCTTGATGTAACCAACGGACGAGGCGTGGATGTTGTCCTTGAGCATGTAGGTGCGGCGACATGGGATCAGAGCATCGCGAGTCTTGCGAAAAATGGGAGGCTCGTTTCGTGTGGTGTGACAACAGGCAACATTGGAACAATTAACATCCGAAAGATGTACCAAAAGCAACTAACAGTGATGGGCTCCGCCCTCGGGACAGTCGCTGAACTCCGAACGCTTATTCTTCTCGCTGGACAAGGAAAACTGGAACCTATTATTGACAGGGTTTTACCGCTTCAGCGTGCGGTTGAGGCACACTTGCTATTAGAGAACCGCCAAAATTTCGGGAAAATCTGTCTCTGTCCAAATCTCTAAATTTAATCGGGGTTTTTGCTTGGGGTTTCTGCTTGGGCGTTTTCGTTTCTTTTCCCCAGATTCCTTCACTCATAGACTCTACAACGCGAAACAATCTACTATGTATCCGAGGATTTTTCCGATTTCATCTTAAGAAATTCATAGAACTCGTAGAGCGTTTCTTTGTCTTTTTCCGTAAATTCCATCATTCCCTTGAACATCGCACTAATCTTTGGGTCGGCTAAGAGGTCATCGTAACTTTTGTCGGCTTTTCCAAGTAGGTAATCAGTCGTGACTTTTAAAGCATCGGAAAGGCTTGAAAGTGTTTTAAACGAGGGTTTTCGGGCTCCTGATTCAAATTGCGAGATCGCAGCAGGCGTTAGATTTGCCACCTTGGCAAGTTCTGTTTGGGTCAACTTCAGTTCACGACGACGTAGTTTTATACGTGAGACGACTTTATCCGTATTCGAGTCTTTTGATTCTTTGCCCACGTTTGGCTCCTTATATCAGACAGCAAAATTAGTGTTGGGCTGCCGCTGAATTTTTTAAATTTTTAGTATTGCTGCAGTATTGCAGTGAAATGTAGTTTGAAGAGAATTCTGCTTCGATGAGAGGCAAAAGCGTGAAATATATTTTAACCTAAAAAAGCCTTAAATGCAAATTTTAATTTGACAAAAATTGCAATAATATATACAATATACATATTGCCTCCTAAAATTACGCCAGTAGGCTCCAAAAACGGGAATCTATAGCAAAAAGCAACGATTTCATGCCCGTATGTCATTGACAGGTACTTACTAAAGAGGCGGCATAAACGCGACCACCGAACCCAAAGAACAGCGGAGCCGACACGAAAAAGATAGAAAAAGATATATGAACTGCATTCTACCTTGTAAGAATGAGTGGAAACTGGGGATGCACTCTCCTCGCGCGTCGTTTTCTCGCGTATCCTTCAAAGAATACCTAAACGCGCTCCGGAGAGAAAATCTGAAAAACCAGAAAAAGGCGGGAGATTTCACAACATGAAAAATCAGAGTAGGCACGAGTGCCGCTTGCAACGCTTCAGGGCACCAATAAATGTATTAACGTTTTTCCTTTTCGTTTTGCTTGTTACTGGGGGACCACTATCCGATACTGCCTATGCACAAACAGTTTCCAGTACCGGCATGAAATCTGCAGCCATTCAGATTCGAGATGACCTCTCTATTGGCAACCTTCGAAAGGACATTGCACGCCTCTCAAGCCTTGACAGTCGGGTAACGGGCTATCCACAAGCTGCAAGTGGCAGCAAATACATTTTTGACCGTTTCGTCGAAACCGGCTTGCAAAACGTAGAAAGCCGCGAGTTTTCTGTCACTGTGCCGCTCGACCACGGTGATAGTGTCATTGAAGTATTCTCTCCGGAAGCCAACCTACTACATGCCTTTAAACTCACCCCACTCTGGCCCAATCTTGTGCGAACCTCCCTGTTAGCAGACGGCATTAAACACACTGCATTAGCAGGAGAAACACTCAAAGACATCGCAGAAAGCTACCAAGTTGACGAGACGGCTATCCTGGGAGACGATCGGAACAAATTTCTGGCGACCCCAGTTGTTGAAGGAAGCACCGTGTTTATTCCAACAGGAGGTTTATCTGGTCCCCTCCTTTACGGCGATGATGGCGAACTTGCCGATTTCAACGGCACCAACATTGGCGGATTTTGGCATAGACTCCAAGACGGTGATACACTCACAACGCTCGCCCGACGCTATCGTATCACCGAAGCCAGCATCACCGACGATATACTTAATGAACACCTGCAAAAAGCGTCCGATGGCATCGACAATGATGAAGATGGCACTATTGATGAATACGGTGAAATCCCGCTGCTCTCCGAAATCCTTGGGTGGGCAACAGATGGCATTGATAACGATGCCGACGGCTGGACAGACGAAATTCCGGGTGATGCTACTGATGGCATCGACAATAACAACGATGGACAAGTTGATGAATCTGGTGAATTTGTCGCCGCGAGTGAATCACACATCTTTATCCCGAAAGGGGCGATAGTCCTTCTCGACTTTAACTCCAGCACTCGTTATATCAATGCGGCAATGCTTGGTGGCACTGCTGTCATCTTTATCCAACCCGAATCAACCATCCGAGGAGAAGCAGAAAATAAGTTCGGTACTGTCCCTGCCAATATACCGCGATTTTGGATATCCAAAGAAGATGCTGCTGTCCTAACCAATTTGTTGGAAGAACAGCACGCTCAGGGTAATCAAGTGAATGTTCGTGTCAGAGGTAAGATGACTTGGGAACGCCGCGTAGGGCAAAATATACGTGGTTTTTTGGAAGGCGGAGACCCGACTTTACGCGATGAACTCATCGTTCTCACGGCTTATTACGACTCCATGTCTGTTGTTCCCGCAATGGCACCCGGTGCTGATCCAACCTGTGGCATCGCGACCCTCATGGAACTTGCACGCCTTTTCAGTCAACCCCAATATCGCCCCGGCTATTCTGTCCTTTTTGTTGCAGTTGATGGACACTTTCAAGGGCTTGCTGGCATGCGTGCCTTCATGGAAGGCATTGGACAAGATATTGTTGGTGCTGATACCGATTCACCGGGTACACCAACGATGCATGGACTTCGCCGTGGACTCTCTACAGATGTCCTCGAATTTGAAGAATTGGGCAGACGGCTTCTGCTCTCCATTGACAGGAGCGTTCTTGTCGATCTCCCTGCTGACTTTTTCCACGGTATACACAACGTAAAGTCTGACTTGGACTCCCTCACAACCACACTGAATGGCTTGGCAGAAACACGCTCTGAGATCGAAGATCTCACGGAGCAACAGCGGGACTTTTCAGAACGTCAGAAGAAACAGACAGATAGGAATCGAAAACGTGAAAAGCAAGGCTTCACAGGTGAAGAGAAGAGTCGTTTGTTAGCAAATCTTGCACGCTTGAAGAAAGAGGCTTTGCAAACGACACATTTCCTCCGAGATATTGTCGGGAGGTTAGCTGAGGTTCGTACTGTTGCACTTGGGACAAGCCGATCCGCGCAGCGTGAATTAATCGAAACGCTTGCGCTACCAATTGCCAATCTTGATACATGGGCGGTAAAGAAACTCATTCACGCTATAGAAACCGGCAGTGCCGATGAATATGCCACGCACCCAAATGATGCCTACCTGATTCCGGTGCAACAGGGTTCAGACTGGCAAATCCCAACACCCGGAGACCTCCCACAAGAACTCATCGCTGATATCGAACTGCTTAACAAAACCCTTGCCAACTGGGAGATGAGCGACAAACGCAAATTTGCACTGATGTGGACCCCTGAGAAAATACTCGACCGGCATCTCAACCTACACTCACTCAATAAAGCAAAAGAAGCACGCAGTGTTTTACGCAATGCCAATGACTCCCAAGAAGCCGCGATCCAGCGAGAGACCCAACTCCTTGAAAAGGTTCTGGCACAAATACCTGACAGCCAACCGATTGAAGACGAGATTAAAGACAGCATTCGGCAACTCAAGGAAACACCGATGGGGAAACAGAGCGGTGATTCTCTGATTTATGGCGGTAAGTTTTTGTCAAAAGCAGGGATTGAACGCCTCAATACTATTGACACCCAGCTTCGACAGCGATTATCAGAATCTGAAGATGCTGTTGATGCTGGTATATTGATAGCAGATCTTCTCAAAGACAAACAGAGTATCTTTGAAATTGCACTCCGGAACGCCCGATTGGAACGAACGCGTATCCAGAATTTGATCGCAACAGCCGAAACGTTAGGGCGAGAATACCTGGATGAAGAACGTCTCATTTTGGAAAACTATCTATCAGATGATGAAGTCGAACAGGCACTTTCGTTACGCTCTCGCATCTCATCGCAGATTATCGAAAAAGAACTGTTAGAGATCGTCAAAAAGCGTGCGGACACAGATATTGTAGCACTCAAAAACCTCGTTGAACGGTTACCCGCATTAGATACCGATCTGGATGAAGAAACTAAAGTACTGCTACGCGATAACATGCTGACACTCCGTAACGCTCGTTTCCGTAACATTCAGAGTCGCATCGAAAAGATGTTGCGCATTGACACCCATGAATACAACCGAAAACTCGGACAGATCGAGGCGGCTATCGCACTTCAAGACCTATTCAACCGGTATTATACCTCCCTCTATATCAGTATTGACCTCTCTTCACAATCGAATCAGTTCGGAGTGTTCAACAAGGGATGGTTCTACGATCAGCAACCCGAATTTGTATTACGTCGCGAGTTTGCAAGCATCGGTAATAAGCTTGCCTCTTACGCCGAGGATGCTGATTTTGGTGTCCGCGTCCGCAAACTTTGGCAGTGGACAGATGACCAAATTCGACAAGCCGTTATGGCACGTCAATGGACAGTTGCTAATGGGATCTCTGATAAAGCCGCCCTTGAAGGAAAGACGCTTGAAACGCTACTGAGTTCGCACTTCAACAAACTCACCGGTCTCAGTGGGGTAAGTCGACTGATGAAAATGCAGTTCGAGCAGTGGCGCAATCAAGGTGAACCCTCCGAGGATATGCTCAAAGACATGGATTATATCCGCAAAGAGGTTGAACGCTTTATCCGAAACGATGTCCGTACTGCAAAGAAGAATCGAAAGAATAACATCCGTACACGTGAGCAACTGGACGCAATGCTCCGACTTCGACATGAAGATCCGGACTCTTTCTCCGAAGAAGAAATTGAGGATATCAAAACACTTATTTCAATCGCAGGACTCGGCGGTGAGTCAAATTTCGTTAACGCCATTTCCGCAAGCGGCGGAAAGACTTGGAAAACCTATATCCCCGGTAAAATCGCTTTTGACAGTGAGGTTGCAACGCTTGTCGGAAAAACCGGAATCGCCTTTGCAACGATTGAGGATGCCCGCGTCTTAACAGACACCCCACTTGATACGATTGAACGCGTCGACTTGCGAGAAGGCGGTAATCTCCATCAACAATCACAGACATTGGCATCGTTACTCATCCAAGCACTCCGGGACGAAGAGATGCCCACTGCCGCACGCGTGGGGAATTTCTACTGCAACCTCTTTGGAGATGTCGTTGAATTTGACGCACGGGAGTCCGCACTACCCAATAAACCGGTGCCTTATCCTATCTTGACGCTCCGCAGAAAAAATAAAACCATGATGGGTGTCCGTGGAGACCTGTTTGTGATGGGTGATAACAAGGGCAACTTTGAAGTCGCTGGATTAGCCATGGAAGGCAGAGCCACACGCCGTCTTGGTGGTGCCCAAGAAGTGGAAGCATACATCCTTGACAAGGACTCAGGGGACATCGTCTATGCCCCAGATTTAGGGAATTACGGTGCGAAATTACTGCCGAATAAAGTTCCCATTAATACCCGCAGGCGCGGTTGTCGTGTTGTTACATTCCCCTGTGTATCCACAACCATCTACGACTTGGTAGATCAGCGGTATCTCCGGACGCTACGGGAACTCGAAATCTATGACGCACTCACGGATAGTTCGCCGGAGAAGTTCGGGATGTCTAAACCATGGCAGCAGGAAGGTGTATCCGCAGCCGAACCTATCGCCCTCGTGTATAGTGAACCTAACTCCCGCATTAAAATCGGGATGGCATACGGACAGATCGGTAAACGTCTCCTTCTCATCAAAGCTACAAAGAGCGGTATGAAGAATCCTACACTTTACACCGGTGAAGGATTTGTCGTCCGAGAAAATGGGCAGATTCGCCTCACGCCGTACGTCGTTGTCCGAGATATGTGGTGGCTCGATGAGAACCGCTCACGACTTTATAAACGGTTCGGTATCTCCAGTGACCGACTTGACAAACTTCATCAATTTGCGAACGATTATCTTGCACGCGCCGAGACTGAATTACTCCAAAGCGACTATCAACAAGCCCTCAAACTCGCCCGTGCCGCATGGGGCTACGAATCCCGTGCATACCCGGATGTTAAACAGACGGGTAATGATGTCGTTAACGGTGTAATGTTCTATCTCGCCTTACTGATGCCGTTCGCGTACTTTATGGAACGGCTCATTTTCGGCTTCCCGAGTATCCACAAGCAGATTTTGGGCTCATTCGGCATCTTTTTACTTGTATTCTTCTTCCTAAGCCAAGTTCACCCCGCATTCCAGATTACGACTACACCTGTGATTATTCTGATCGCGTTCGTAGTACTTGCCTTAACGGTCATTGTCATCAGTATCATCGTCCGAAAATTTGAGGAGCAACTCGAAAAGATACGGCAAGAGGGAAACAAGGTTTATAAAGCCGATGTCGGCAGGTTGAGTGCGAGTGCTGCCGCATTTAGTTTAGGTATTTCCAACATGCGGAAACGGAAAGGACGAACTGTCCTGACATGCTGCACGTTGGTAATCCTTACCTTTACTGTTATTTCGTTTACCTCCGTGCGAACGTTTATGCACCCAAATCGAACGAGTCTCCCGCAAGTGACACCCCGCTATACCGGACTCCTTATCCGTGACCAGTATTGGCGTCCACTTGAGGAACCAGTGCTTACCTCTGTGCTAAACGACATGCAAAAGACGCAGATCACATTTACCGCCTTAGAACGACTTTTGCAACGGAAGAACGAAATTTTAGTCAAACAAGGGCAGCAACCGATTGATATCTCGGAAGCACGCAGGGCTTTAGAAGAAGGCGGCTTCATTGAGCAGGTAGACGAAGAATCCATCTTGGTCGTCCGGAATGCCATCGCGCCGCGCGCGTGGTATCAATCCTCAGGAACTGGCGATCAATCGTTTGTTCAACTCACACGTACGTCAAACGTAGCAGATCCATCGCCTCCGACGCACCAACTCACGGGTGAAGCGTTGACTTTCGCCGCAAACATGCTCGTGGGCATGAATGAATCCGAACCCGGTGTTAGTGGTATCGACCGATACCTCCAATACGGAAAATGGTTCGACCCTGTAGATGCCGACGAATGGCCAACAGAGTGGCCCTACGCCATTGTGCTTCCTAAAGGGATGGCAGAGTTGCTAAAGATAACCGAAAGCGATATGGGTAAAGCCACCGTCTCTGTTTACGGCGCAGACTTTACTGTCGTTGGTGTCCTCGGTATCGGTTTCAAGGACCTCACTGATAACGATGGTGAAGAACTTACACCTGTCGATTATCAGTTAATGCAACAGCAGCGGAGCCGCGGTGCCACTGGTGATGAGACGCTTGAAGGTGAATTACAGAAGTACCTCCATCTCACGCCAGACAGTATCGCCATCCTGCCATATCAGGTAGTTATGAATCAAGGGGGCACACTCCGAAGCGTTGCTGTTAACATGGAACCGCAAGAAGATGATCCGAAGTTGTTAGGTGCAATAGATAAGTTAGACCTTATCATGGCACCGCTCATGAATCGCATTGCCCTTGACTTCTTTGTGGGACGTGATAAAGATACATACCTCTACAGCAGTATCGGAATGACAAGTTTCAGCGGTATGGGTAACCTGTTTGTGCCGATCCTGATTGCGGCACTTATCGTCCTTAACACCATGCTTGGAGCCGTCTATGAGCGGGTCCGTGAAATCAGCATTTACAGTTCCGTCGGACTCGCGCCTGTGCATATCGCCTTCCTCTTCCTTGCCGAGGCATGTGTATACGCCATTGTTGGAGCGGTATTAGGCTATCTCATGGGACAAGCGATAGCAACAACCCTCGTGCATTTCGGCTGGCTTGCTGGGCTGACGCTCAACTACTCATCAATGTCCACTGTTGTTGCGACGATCATCGTTATGGTTGTAGTGCTGTTGAGCACGCTGTATCCAGCAATCAAAGCTTCACGGATGGCAGTGCCCGACATCGAACGTAAATGGAAACTTCCAGAACCCGAAGGGGATGTATGGCACTTCAACTTACCCTTTACTGTCCTTGAAGAAGAGGCACTCGGATTGAACGTCTTTATGCGAGATTATTTTGATGCACATGCAGACGAATCCGCCAGTGATTTCTACACAGATCAGGTTGCGTTCAGCCAATTGGAAGCCGAAGATTCCTATCAAATTGGGATGATGGTATGGCTGGCACCTTATGATTTGGGTGTGAGCCAGTCTATTCAGTTCGTTACATCGCCAGTGGGTGGTGAAGAGGAAGACCTCTACAAAATCACATTGGATGTGCACCGCGAGAGCGGAGAGATCGCCTCTTGGAAACGGGTCAACCGACGGTTCCTTAACCTACTGCGGAAACAACTTCTGATTTGGCGGACATTCAGTGTCGATATCCGAGCAGAATTCCATGAACGCGGCAGAACTGAAGGCACAGATGGTTCGGCAGAAGCAACAGCACAAATGGATCCCGTACCGACACCCGCGGATTAAGATTTTTCAAACTATTAAATCTGGGCTGTCCTCCACTACGTTTTGGGCAGGTTTTCGGTGGAGTCCAAACGAAAATTAGGAGCATGTACAAGTTCCCAAACCCAGCACAGAATTAACCAGAAACCATCGTGAAACGTAGTGGAACGATGCTCAGAGGACCATAGTTTAAAAAATGGAAAAAGTAGCAAGTCTTATTATCATCATTGGTACCTTCTTATGGCTGTTCAGTGTTCTCGCCCTCGAAGGACGTTGGCAATGGCAGATGTTCTCAGGCCTTGTGCTGACAATTGGTATTTTCTTGGCGCATTTCTGGGAAGAACTACGAGATACCGATAACACCGACAACACCGAAGAATGAGACGAAGAGTGACGGACAAACAAAACACCCGTAGGGTTGGAAGGGTCCTTCGACTTGCCACACGTGCAGTCCTCATAGACTGATACAGAGCGAGACCAGAAAATGCCGACCAACCCCCCTTCCCAGTAATGGGTGGGGACCCTGTCAAAAGAAAGGAGAACATTCAACTTGGCGAGAGAACGAGTATCACAAGCAGATGAATGGCAAGCTTGGGCACAGCGATACGACATCGAAGGGGGTATTCGTACCTTTGAGTCGGGGCTAACAGTTAAGGTGTTTGTTGGAGCACTTTTCGTTGGCTTGTTGATGATGCCAGGGTCCATTTATCTTAGTTATGTATCGGGTGAATCCGGTGCTGGTGCAGCACCTTGGGTTGCCGTTATTCTATTCACTGAACTCGCGCGGCGTTCCTTTACAACTGCCCGGCGACAGGAGCTTTACATGCTCCTCGGGCTAACAGGGGCAGCTGTTGGAAGTGGACTTCAGTACCGGAACTTTATCTGGTACGCCTACTTTATCAACACGCCACAAGCAGCCTCTTATGAAATCGCGGACAAAATCCCGGAGTGGATTGTGCCAGCAGGTGATTCTGTCGGTGTGCTCACGCGAAGTCTGCTGCATCCAGACTGGTTTCTGCCCATCGCTATCTATCTTGTTGGAAAACTGCTCGGCACGTTGCGATTTGTGAGTGGACAGTATATTCTGTTTCGACTCACAGCGGACCTCGAGAGGCTCCCATACCCCATGGCACCGATTAGTGCGCAAGGGGCAACCGCACTCGCAGAAACAACAGGTAAAGAAGAGACCTGGCGGTGGCGTGTCTTCTCTATCGGCTCTATGGCAGGGTTAATCTGGGGGTTCCTCTATATCGGTGTGCCTTCGCTCACCGGTGTTATGATGAGCCAGCCGATTCAGATTTTGAAGATCCCGTGGATAGATTTCACACAAAGTATCGAAGGTTTCGCACCAACAGGCGTTTTTGCCCTTCGAACCGATTTTGGACAAATGCTCATTGGGTTCGTGATGCCGTTCCCGGTTATCATGGCAGAGTTCCTTACCGCGATGGCATCGCAATTTATCGTGAACCCACAAATTCTGTACCGCTACGAGATTCTCCACCAATGGTCCCCGGGTTTGGATGTTCGTGGTGTAGGCTTGTTTAATGGATTGGATTTCTGGATTAGTTACGGCATGGGTAAGAATTTTAGCCTCGCGATCGTTGGAATGGCAGCTTCAATTCCGATGCTCTTCAAACTACGGAAGACCCAGAAAGCTGCTGGCGAACGGGGATCCTTCGCGACACCGCCGAACCGTGGCGATTTCCCGATATGGTTGATGGGATTAATGTGGCTCGTCGGTATGGGTGGATTTATTTGGCTCATCCACTGGATGGTCCCGAATTTCCCGTTGAGTTTCTTGCTTGGCTACGCATTCCTATACACACCGATCAATTCGTATGTTACCGCACGGACCTTCGGTGTCTTGGGACGCGACCTATTTGAAATTCCATACCTCCATGAAATTACCTTTATTTTGAGCCGTTATGAAGAGGTAGATATCTGGTTCGCACCACTGCCAGACGAAGATTATGGACGCGGCACCCAGAGTTGGCGAGTACTTGAATTGACAGGGACTACCTTCACTTCAAATCTCGCGGGTACACTGCTGATTATGCCAATTCTACTTGTCAGTGGAATTGTGGTGCTTCACTTTATTTGGCAGATTGCACCTATCCCCAGTGCACAGTATCCGTTTGCCCAGATGATGTGGCCCATTAACGCCACAAATGAATGTCTGTGGAAAACGTCGCTACGGGATGGAAACAGCCAGATGCTTCAAGCAATTCGCGGTGACTATGTCGCCGCAGGGCTCACCTCAAGCATAGCAATCTATGGGATGTTGTGGGTATTTAAACTACCCTCAATGTGGTTCTACGGAATTATCGGCGGTATCGGCGCGGATCCGGGAAGCATGGTTGCACGGCTACTCGGTGCGGTCATTGGACGGTTCTACATGATTAAGCGATTCGGGCTGCGGCGTTGGTATATGTTCAATCCGGTCCTGGCAGCAGGATTTGCCTGCGGTGTCGGGCTTATAGGTATGGGAACTGTCGCAATTGCCCTTGTTTCTAAAGCCGTAATCGTCAAACCGTTTTAATTTTACCTTGCGGAGAAACACCGAACATTCGGCCTTGACGTGTATTCCTCATATCCGTCTGCGCCGTTGTGCAGGCTACACGGTTTGGTGATAAAATTAAAACCCGTAGCCCGTAACGTGGTGGAGGGAGGGTCTACGTAAAGGAAACCCATTACGAGACCTACCTCACCGAACCGCAAGGAAAATTAAAGATATGGAATGGACTGTTTTTGGGTGGGCAGGCATAGAACTGGAAATACCCGCGACATGGGAACTGAGTGGACTCAGCGGAGATCAGAAAACAGGATATCTCCGACTTGACGATGCAGAGATGCCTCGCCTTGAACTCAAATGGGCACATACTCGACGCAAAAAGCCAGACCTTCATGCGACGCTTGACGAATATTTCAAGTTGATTCGCAAGACTTATAAGAAAGGCACCGAGCTCTCCTTCCGTCGGAACGTTAACTTCATTAAAGAAGAGGAATTCTTTAAGGGACGCACCGTTCTCGGATTTAGTTGGAAGGGGAGTATTCGTGCGAATGGGTTGATCTTCCACACCGGAAAACGGATTACGATCGTGCAGGTGATGGGACGACTCAAGGAGAATTGGCGACCCATAGTCCTTAGGGTTTTTGAATCAATTACAGACCGCGGAGACGCACCACTGACGCTTTGGAGTGCTTACGGGCTTAAGTTAGGGGTTCCGAAAGAATACAAGTTGGAACGCCAGAAATTGCTCAGTGGCTACTTGTTGTTTGCCTTCGCCGCAAAGCCTGTTCACTTTCAAAAGGCAGTAAAGTTTGCGAAACTGGCAAGCAGCCGCCTTGGGAAGAATGGTTCTGTAGAAAATAGGGGCGAGGTAACCTCGCCCCTACCGTCCGACAAAGGACGGCTTAGCGTGGAACGGTACGGACCAGCAGAGGTGATGCTGAACGACTATAAAGATACGCCAAACCCATTAGAGGCATGGTTTCGCGCCAAATACGCAAAAGCGATTCGTGGCTACGGGTTTGAAGTAACATCCGATACAGATTCGGCGGATGAACGCCTGACGCTTATTGGGGAGCAGACGCGGCTCTATGATGGTGTGCCATTCAGTCCCGTGCTGGCACTTGATAAGTTATCCAAAAGGACAGCACTTGCATTTCACCTATGGCGATGCAGTCATTCCAACCGTATCTATGTTATCCAGTCCATCGGTAGTACCGATGCACGCTCGACCGTCCAAAAGGTTGCTAAAAGTATTGAATGCCACTAATAGTATAAGTTCCTGATTATCGATTTTCAGTTAAGAGGTGTTTTTGCTTGGGTGTTCCCTCGTTTAACAAAACCTCTTGTGACTGATAACTGAAAGAAAATCTGCGTGGGCAGATTTTCGCACCGAAAACCATTAGAAATGTTGAACAGAATTCTATATGCCCTCAAACTCAAGAAGCGTCCAGATATGGACCGGACTCGGGTGATGAAGTCTTTTCCCGTGCGGAATCAACTGATAACTTGGGAGACAGACGACAAAGGCGAAGCCTCTCTCGTCGTCCCACAGAACGATAAATTCTGGGTCCGACTCGCCAGTAAGCTCTTTATGCTTCCTAATAAACGGGTTATTGTATTAGATTCTATCGGAACTTATGTGTGGCAGATGTGCGACGGTAAGCATACCATTTCACAGATTATAAAAGGGGTCCAAAAACAGTACCAGTTGACTCGGAAAGAAGCGGAAACGTCCCTCTTTACGTTTATGCAGCAACTTGGCAAACGGAATTTCATAGGGTTCGCCATTCCTAACCCTCAACAGAATGCCCCCCTAACGCCCGAACCCGAACCTGAAAAATCGGGACTCCTTGGATTCCTACAGAAACGATAAGTAACCCAGTGGCGATCAACTCTTAGTCATTAGTTGTCAGTAGAGCGTGTGGCAGTCACAAGTGTTTTTCCGTATTACCAAACCCTCTGGCTGATAGCCAATAGCCACTAAAGGAGAAAAAAAATGAATACGCCAACAGAAATCGGCGATGTTGCCGCAATTCTCGCCGAAACGCCAGAGAAGTTTCAACGCGTCCTTCCAAAGGAAAATACAGTTCGCGTCCGGAACCTCATCAAGCGATATGAAATGGGAACACAGACCGTAGATGCTCTCCGCGGTGTCAACTTCCAAATCCAACGCGGTGAATATATCTCTATTATGGGTCCCTCCGGTTCAGGGAAGTCAACACTGTTCAACATGATTGGTGGTTTAGACAAACCGACCGAGGGTAGGGTTTACATTGACGAGGTGGACATCGCACAACTTGACGCGTACGAACTCGCATGGCTCCGCTGTCGAAAGATCGGCTATATCTTTCAAGCGTTCAACCTCATTCCTGTTATGACTGCACTCGAAAACGTCTCACTCCCGATGATTTTCGCCGGTATGAGTGCAGACGAAAGCAGAGAGAAAGGCGTTGACCTTCTTACACTCGTCGGATTGGGTGACCGCGTGCAACACAAACCGTTAGAACTCTCCGGTGGACAACAACAGCGTGTCGCAATCGCACGTTCGCTTGCGAACGATCCTGCGATTGTTCTCGCCGATGAACCGACGGGAAACTTAGACACTAAAACCGGACTCGAAATCATCGCCCTACTCCGTCGACTCAATGCTGAAAACGGCGTAACCATCATCACTGCAACGCACGATCACAAGATGTTAGATGTCTCTGACCGCATCTTCCACATGGCGGATGGTAAGGTGGACAAGATTGAATCGCGCGATGAGATCGACCTCCACGTCGGTAAATTAGACGGCGAAGAAGTTGGGTAAATAGTTCTCAGTACGCCTGCTACGCAGGCTTTCAGTTTTTAGTTAAAGAGATTCTTGTGGAATTCACGCAAAACGCAACCGCCACATGTCTTAACCGATAACTAACGACTACTAAAAAATGAGCATTTACAAACGCTTAGGCATCCGTACAGTCATCAACGGCAATGCGACGCTCACACGGCTCGGGGGCTCGATTATGCCACCTGAGGTTGTCGAGGCGATGGCAGATGCCGCCAAGCATTTTATAGACATCATTGAACTCCAAAAACGGGTCGGGGAAGAGATTGCGAAACTCACCCACAATGAAGCGGCGTATGTCTCCTGTGGTGCCGCCGCTGCTCTGACCCTCAGCACCGCGGCGTGTATCACTGGACTTGATGCTGACAAACGCGAAAAGTTGCCTCATCTTGACGCATCAATGAAAAGTGAAGTTATTGTGCATCGTCACGGTCGTGTCGGATACGATTACGCCGTTCGGCAGGTCGGCGTCACATTTGTAGAGATAGGCGATGAAAAGGGTACAACTCCTGACGAGTTAGAAAACGCCATTACAGAGAAGACCGCTGCCATCTTCTACTTCGCAAACCCGAGTAGAGAACACCTCTGGGTGCCTTATGAAGAAGCCATCGCGATTGCGAAAAGACATAACGTCCCCCTCATCGTTGATGCTGCTGCACAATTACCACCACCAAAAAACTTATGGCATTTCACACAGATGGGTGCTGATTTGGCACTCTTTAGCGGTGGAAAAGGTTTGTGCGGACCACAGAGCAGCGGGTTAATCGTCGGAAAAAAATCGTTGATTGAGGCTATCGCCTTCAACGGACCACCGCATCCATTTATCGGTCGAGGAATGAAAGTCGGGAAAGAAGAACTGGTAGGGCTACTTGCCGCTGTCGAATGGTACTTGAACCAGGACCACGACAAATTACAGCAATCTTACGAGGATCAGGTCACCTACTACGACGAAATGTTCTCGGACATCCGAGGCGTTACAGTCCATCGTATCTTCCCCTCCGAAGCCGGACAACCGATGCCCCGCACTGAAATCCGATTTGATGCAGAGCAGCTCGGGATTACACGGAACGAAATCCTTCAGCAACTCGCAGAAGGTGAACCCTCTATTGACATTCCAGGATCAGGGGAAAA
>JAPOOP010000526.1 GCA_026713385.1 Candidatus Poribacteria bacterium
CAATCAACATCCGAAATGAAGCGAAAACCTAATGCCGACACAATTACTCACCGTAGACGCACTCACAAAAGGGTTCGTAGTCAACCAACCGCCAATCGTTAAAAACATTAGTTTCAGCGTCCATACGGGCGAGATTCTCGCCCTATTGGGACCCAGCGGTTGCGGCAAAACTACTACTTTGCGCCTCATCGCCGGATTTGAAACTGCAGATACCGGCACAATTGCTATGGCAGAACGCACACTCACCGACAGCGATACCCATGTTCCACCTGAATCGCGAGGCATCGGGTTTGTGTTTCAGGACTATGCCCTCTTTCCACATAAAAATGTGCTCGAAAACGTTGCTTTTGGACTGCGAAAGGTGCCGAAAAAGACGCGACAGACAAGGGCATTTGAAGTGCTGGATATGGTCGGCATGACGCATCTACAGTCGCGTTTACCACACCATCTTTCTGGCGGTGAGCAGCAGCGTGTCGCATTGGCGCGCGCGATCATCGCCCGTCCGAAACTGCTCCTTTTAGACGAACCCTTTTCCAGTCTTGATCCGGGGTTACGGCAGTCTACCCGTGAGGAAGTCCGCGCGCTCTTGAAAGCTGAAGGGATTAGTGCTGTGCTCGTCACACACGCGCAGGAGGAGGCATTGAGTTTCGCTGAGCGGTTGGGTGTGATGAAAGAAGGGACGCTTGAACAGATCGGCACGCCTGAGACGGTGTACCGTCACCCGAAAACGGCTTATGTCGCAGATTTTCTCGGACAGACGAATTTCATTCGCGCAGACGTCAAAGATGGGATCGCAGAAACGCCGTTCGGGCGTGTAAAAGTAGAAGGAACTGAGAGTGGGAATGCACTTCTCTCTATCCGTCCTGAATGTTTGACGATGACGGCACCTGACGCGCAGAGTGACACCCAAAGCGGGCGTGTCGTTGGACAGGCGTTTAAAGGGCACGATTTTACATATCAGGTCGAGATGGACGGAAAGCAGTACTTTGTCCAGACGGACTACCAGTGTCCGTTTCAGATAGGGGACACGGTTCTGCTGAAAGCAGAATCGGCGGTAGCAGTTACACCTGATCCTGCATAAGAACCAGACCACGACGGGCTACAACATATCTCGGATCTCATCAATCCCCTGAATCATTCGTGTGAATGCCTCAACCAACCGACCAATTTCCGCATGCACCGCGGCATCATCACCGCTCTCCAACGCATCAAGTATCCCAGGAAAAACGACCGCCGCGTAGCCGGTATTGAGACCCGGTGCATAAATGAGATGCTTAAACCACGGGCGTAACGGCAAGCCTGTCTCATTCGTCAAACGCCGCTCTAATCGGTATAATCGCTGGTTTATCTCCGAGATCTGAGATGGATCGCCAGAAGCGAGATAACGTGCAAGCTCGCGATTGAGTCTCCCCGCCGCCTGCTGCCATTCTGTGAGCAGACCGTCTAATTTCTCAATATCTTTGGCAATCCTGTTTTTTGAGCCAGAATTTTGCAACAGTTTCAAAGGGGTCATCAGGTCTGTCGCATACGTCTCATAGTCGAAAGGTAAAATATCGGCATTGGCAAGCTGCAGCGCAAGCGTGCCCCAAACTTGTGCCATCGCCGCCTGATACCGAAAAGTCGGATCACCGAAGTGCGCCATCCAGTAAAAGTTATCCTGCATGGCGTGATAGACCCCATAAGGACCTCCAAACCCCATGCTGATAGCAGGGATCCCCGCATGCCCAACAAATGGTGAATGATCCGAACCACTTCCGAGGTTACCGATCTGCGGAATCTCCTTGCCTTGCGCCGTTTTCCAACTCTTGTAAACCGGTTTGAGTGTTCCCGGATCAACGACATTTTGGGTCACTTCACGCATTAGCTCGCGCAAGGATGGCGTGGCACTCACATAGAATCGCCCCCCCGTTGCCGCGATATCTACATTGAGGTACGCAATCGCTTTTTGCTGGAGCGTTGCTTTCAAATCCTCAACCCACTCCGTTGAACCGAGGATGCCGAATTCTTCAGCGTCCCATGAGGCAAAAACAATTGTCCGCTTCGGACGTGTTCCCGCTTTGGCAAGTTCCCCCAAACATTGTGCGACCTCTAAGAGAGAGGTCGTGCCGCTACCGGGATCTGCTGCACCATAAACCCAAGCATCGTGATGGTTGCCCAAAATAACCCACTGATCTGGATATTCCGTCCCCTCTAAAGTCGCGATAACATTATAGATGGGGCGGATGCTGTGTTCACAACGTACCTTGACCCGCACCTGCGCAGGCCCCGGTCCAATGTGATAGGCAAAAGGTAAACCGCCTTGCCACCTGGACGGAACATTCGGTCCCGCGAGTGCCTTTAGCAACGGTTCGGCATCTCTATAAGCGAGAGGTACAACAGGAATTTTGGGAAGATCTGTCGCTTCGTCAAATGAGAGTCTCTCGGCATCTATCGTCGCCGCCCAACCGGGTGTCAGGGGATCACTGGCGTGCTGAAAGATATACTTCACGGTTCCGCGTTGTATTGCATCAGCTGA
>JAPOOP010000352.1 GCA_026713385.1 Candidatus Poribacteria bacterium
ACATCCGTGTTAATCTCGCACCGTCTCTCGTCCGTCCGAACCTGTGATCGGATCCTCGTCCTTGATAGCGGCACAATCGTTGAGGATGGAGACCACGAGACATTATTAGCAAGAGATGGACTTTATGCCCAATTTTTCAGAGCACAAGCACAATGGTATGTTTGACAGAGGCATTCAGCGGTCAGCAGTCAGCAAGAACGTATGGTAAAGTCACAGGATACGATTCGTTACCTCGTTTTCAGGTTTTCTGCTAAGATTTCAATCAATTCTGCCAAGGTTGGAAACTCATCGCGTGCCTCTGGTGGGAGATCAGCAAGGTGTGTGTCACCGACGAAACGATACATATCCGCTGCACCTGTCAAGATATTGGGTGTCAATCCGACATGCGCGAAAGTTGCTGAAATCTCTTCCATTTCACCGATCCAGCGTCTCGCTTTCGGTGGCATACCCGGCAGTCCCCTCTCCATCCGCTCGAAAAGTGCCGATTGACTCAATTGAAACTCCGCTGTGAGTGCGTCTGAAACCCCTAAAACGGATGCCGCTGTGAGCAATTCGGTGCAGAGGGCGGTCAACCCTTTTGTCAAGGAGGCGTAGCACATCTTAATTGCCGAGGCGAGTCCTATCTCTGCACCGATAGCCCGCACATCTAATCCATAATTGTTGAGATCTGAAAATAGGCTAAGGTCGGGTCCCGACGTGTAGAACCGCGTTGCTCCTGGATTACGAGGGGGTGGACCGATGATGGAGGCATCAACGAAGGTTCCACCCGTCGAGGTGATGATGTCCCCCAATTTACGAACCGTCTGTGGCGCAATGGCGTTGCAATCGGTGTATGTTAACGTCGTGTCTACCTGCTGCAGTGTTTCTGCAACGACAGATGCAGCGGACATCGCCTGTGCAGGCACCATAATTGAGAGGATCAGATCGGCTTCAGTGACGAATTGTGGATATGTCGGCACGTCCTCAATACCTGCTTTCTCAGCAAGTTGCCGAGTGCGTTGACTCCTTCCGTCCAAACAGGTGATGACCCGCAAACCGTTTTCACGGAGAACGTTCCCGACGGTGTGCCCCATATCACCGGGACTTAAAATTCCAACAGTGCTGAGCATAGATTGCATCTCCTCTCTTTTTAACACAATTCATGCAAATTTGGTAGGCGCGCTTTCAACGGTGCCTATAGGAGAAAGGTTACCGACACATTGCAAAAAAACCATCTTAAATGTGAATACCGACAGTGTTAATCGCCTTGAACACTAAGACTGCCCCAAGCAAAATGACGAGAGCAGCACTCATAATCGGCAAACGCTGTAGCCAGATACCTTCGCCCGTAAAACGCGCAATCAACGGTTTAGCCATCACCATCAAGATACCGATAGCAACCAACACGGCGGCAAGCCCGAGTGAGAAAGCGCACAGGATAATTAGACCCCACACAAGTTTATTGAGGCTAATTGCAAATAGAAGCCCTATGAGTGCATCGACACACGGCACAATCCCCCCGGAGATACCGAGCGATAACAACCCCCAAAAACCGGTCCGTTCTGAAGGTACATGGCTATGTGTCCGCCCACCATGACTGTGTGAATGATCGTGGTCATGGTCGTCCGAATGCCCATGTGAATGGTCGTGATCGTGGTCATGGTCGTGGTCGTGATCGTGGTCGTGATCGTGTGAATGCCCATGTCCCTGATCGTGGCTGTGTGCGCCGCTATAATATTGTTTCATGTTCTTGGTAAGGAGCCATGCACCGATGCCGACAATCAAGACCCCAGAGAATAGACTCAACCATGGAACAACATCATCTGGTGCAAAACTCCCCGCCACGAGCATGACGATACCCAGTGCGATGACGCTGAAAGTATGCGTAAAGGTAACAACAATTCCGAGGAAAACAGCGTCAATTACTCTACCTTTAGAGCCAACGAGGTAAGCAGCGACTATGGCTTTTCCGTGTCCTGGTGTTAATGCGTGTAAACCGCCAAGCACGAATGAGATGACGAGGGCAGCAATTGCAAATTGAAGCGTCAGGGGTTGGGTCATAAACTCCTTGATCCGGTCGCCTGAGTGTTCATGCCCCTCATCAGCAAAAGCCAATGCACACGCCACAACACCGATAAGAATGATACTGACCTGCAATATACGTTTACAAGCTTCCCTGCCAAAATAGAGATAAAGTTTCTTCAAAACTAAACCCTTGCGAATTTCTGGAAACGTCTGTCAGCAACGACTTCACTGACATAGATGTTCCCGTTTGAATCGATCCAGATGCCGTGTGGGGAATCACTGAATTGTCCGGGAGCATCTCCCTTCTCGCCCCACCGTCCGATGACTTCACCGTCAAGCGTCATAATGCTGATGCGCTGTCCACCTTCAGCAATGTGAATGATGTTATCACTATCAATGAAGAGATCATTCGGGGAACGTAAGTCTGTCCACTCAGTCAGGTATTCGCCGTTGTTGTTAAAAATCTGACAGCGAAGGTTCCCACGGTCAAGAATATAGACGCGGTCATTATGGTCGACGGTAACATCGTGCGGGAGGTTAAATTCCCCGGGTCCTGTGCCGGGTGCCCCCCATGAAACGATAACCTCGCCATCGGCAGTCATTCGGTGCACTCGCGACTGCCCATAGCCATCAGAGACGTACATCTCCCCAGACGTTGAAAGGACAGCACGCGTCGGTTCATTAAAAGGTCCGCCTGGTGCTCCGGGTTGGTTGACAGTGCCGAAGGTTTCTAACAATTCGCCATCAAGCGAAAATATCCGTACAGTGTGATCGACGGTGTCAGTCGTATAGATTTTATCGTCGGGACTCATCCAGATACCGTGTGGTTTCTGAAAGATATCCTTACCCCATTCAGTGACGAACGTGCCATCAGCCTCGAAAACGAGCATAGCAGGTTGCGGACTACGATTATAGACATAGACTCTATCATTTGAGTCGCACGCGACACCGGAAACGAGCCCGAGTTGCGGAATCATACCCCAACCTTCCACGACTTCATACTGATAATCACCTGTCCCAAAAGATGCCATAACGATGCCTCCTATAGGGTGCTAATGTTAGGTGTTTAGAAATTATAGAATTCAGACTTTGGACGACGCTTGCCGTTCCTCAAAGGATCCTGAATCCGATAATATCCGATTTTCGGGGATATTGCAAGTTTTTTCAACAAGATCTTCACTCACACCACTCCGGTTGATGACACGAAGTTCATTAACGCGATCCCAACATCAAAAGCTTCCATTTATAAACAAGACAGCGCGCGTCATGTCTCCTTCCTGAAAACCAGTGGCGTAGAGAACATTTGTTTCGTCAATATAGGTATATCTATTCTCGCCGAAGAAGTGTGTGATTTCAAAATTCAATCGGAATGTTCGACTTAAGTCGTAATGTACACCTGCCCCCCAGTCAGAGAGGTTGGCATTAAAATCGAAAAATCGGAAGTTAAAACTGTCAAGAGCATCGTTGATAAAATCGACGCGTATGACAGTAAAATAGGCAAAAGCACGCGCTTCCCGATAATTGTAGAGACTGTGATCGCGAATCCACGTAAAGTCTAACTGGATACGATCGTCCCAAGAGTTTTCAGTCGCCCGATCATCTTGATTGAAGCGCCCGCGGAAGTCCTCAAAATCCCTCGCCCGGTAATAACTTGTATCGGTCATTCGGATGTAAGTGAGTCGATTGGACAACGCGAGGCGGTATGCTTCGTTGAGATCGTAAGAGAAAATCAAATTCGCATGTGCGGCATCCTGAACAATCTGTTCATCAAAATCGGATTTAGTATAGAGATCTGCATCCAAATCATCTTGATTATCAATTTCAACGTCGTGTAGGTCGCGTGTATAACGGAGTTTGAGTTCCGTCTGGAACATCGAAGAGATCAAAGACGTGGTCGGTGCATATTTCCTAAATCGCAACGCTGTTGGATCAAGATAGTAAAGATTTCCATGCCCATCCATTCCTTTGAGTTGGAGTGCAACATCGGTTTCAACTTCCCGCTGGAACGGGATAAGCAGTTTCTGTGTATAGGCTCCCTCTGTGGTAAATCGTTGGATACGTCGTAGCCGATAGCGAAACAACCGTGTATCGCCATCGTAGCGTCGCGTTGGATCGTCAAGCCGTTTCGGAAGCGTAGAGGCGAAGTCCTTTAAGTACTTCGCTGTATCAGCGATAAGGAGTGTTCCATCTGTCAATGCCGTTATCTGGAAAGGTGCGATAAATTCCCCAGCTGCATCGCCGTACCTGCCAAAGGCGCGCTCGAATTTTCCATCGGCATCATATTTTAGGACCCGATGCCCCTTCTCATCAACAACATAGAGATTTCCCGCTTTATCCACCGCCATATCAGCGGGATGTGCTATGTGTCCTGCTCCGGGTTGGTCAAGGGAATAGCGGGCAACCGTTTTACCGTTCGCATCAAGTTTGACGATAAGCATATTCGGCACATCGCTGTCGCAAACATAGAGATTATTGTGAACATCGGTTGTTAGTAAAAATTCTCGTTTCGTGTTCCCTTGAGGGATAATCAGCGCATAATTACCCTCTGCATCCAAGCCGGGGGCGGCGGATTCAAGACGCTTTATCCGCTGGCTCAAATCTTGAATCGGATAACTTGCGACAAATACACCGTGTGCATCAAATTTATGGATACACGGACCGTAGTTGAAGATTTTGGGACCCTGTGCCTCTTGTAGGTCTGCGCCCGAAATCTCCGCGAACATCCAGTCCATTACATAGATACTACTATCGGTGCCGATAGCGATGGCCGTAGGGTTAATGAACCGAAATTCACTCTCTGCCTTCATCTGGATGTCAAATACAAAAACTCCCATTTCATTGAATTTCTGGACCCGGAAGTTATCTGTATCCGTTACATAAATGCCACCGTCCGGTCCAAATGCCATGAACAAGGTTTTGGCGAATTGCGCTTCACCCGACCCTTTTTCACCGAAGGTATTCACAAGTTTGAATTCCTGCGCGGCGTTTACAGGCACTGGAAATAGGAGTAGCAGACAAAACGTTAAGTATTTTAATTTAAGCATTTGTTACTTTATAGAATTACCAAATCAGGACTTACGCAAAACTACAGAATTCGATTGATGATAGCGCAATCAGTGCGGTTAGGAAACCGCACCTACCAGGTCTGGAGGAACATCTGGATGTTTCTTATGGATATTGTCCAAGATACCATTGATAAATTTAGGGGAGTCTGGCGTACTGTAGGATTTAGCAATCTCAATAGCCTCGTTGATCGAGGTTGCTGCATCAATATCGTCGAGATAGAGAATTTCGTAAGCTGCACATCGCAGAATAGAGAGATCAACGACAGGCATTCGGTGGAGTTTCCAATTTTCGGATGTGTTTTGAAGTACTGTATCAATCGCTTCCAGATGTGCAGTCGTGCCTTCAACAAGTTCCAACGCGAAAGGTCGGAGTTTTAGCGACGTGTCTTGGCTTTGCCAAAATCGCTCCATAACAATTGGTACCGGAGCGGCGGAGAGTTGAATCTGATACAGTATTTGAATCGCAACG
>JAPOOP010000513.1 GCA_026713385.1 Candidatus Poribacteria bacterium
GGGCTTGAAGTGGATGCCCGGACACGTCGTATCGTCGCGATGGCAGCAATTGACAATCTCGGTAAAGGGGCAGCGGGAGCCGTTGTGCAGAATCTCAACCTGATGTTCGGCTTCAAAGAAACTGACGGACTGAAGGTACCGGGGATGATGCCGTAGAATGATCTTTTAAATAATTGAATCTGGGCACCTTTCTAAATGTAAAGCATTCTCACTGCGAAGCAAAATTATGCCATTTAGGGCGTAATTTCATTTCACGGCAGTGTCTGGTGGGGTCAGAAATATTTGAGCACTTGAGGGTGGTTGGTATTCGATGAAAACCACTGCGAAACGAAGTGGAGCAGTGACCAAATTTAATAGCTTAAAAATTATGATTGTTGCTGGAGAACCCTCTGGTGACTTACACGCTTCTCATGTCGCACGCCGACTCACGGCACTCTGTCCCGATATAGCACTTTTCGGCATGGGCGGCGACTGGATGGAAAAGGCATCCGTGTCACTCGATTTTCATATCCGAGATTCGGCTGTTATGGGGTTTGCGGATGTTATCACTGTCCTACCGATGTTCCTTCGGAAACAGGCGTCCCTGAAACGTCGCATCCGTGAGGAACGCCCCGATGTTCTTCTCCTCGTGGACTTTGCAGAGTTTAATATGCCGTTAGCCAAGTTCGCCCAGAAGCACGGTGTCCCAGTCGTGTATTACATTCCTCCGAAAGCGTGGGCGTGGCGTGCAAACCGGGCACGGAAGTTGGCAAAATGGGCTAACGTTGTCGCGGCAATCTTCCCCTTTGAAGCAGAATTTTACCGAAACGCGGGAGCGAACGCCGAATTTGTCGGGCATCCGCTTGTTGATTTTGCACAGACATCCCTCAGGACACACGCCGCACGCGAGCATCTCGAGCTAAGCGAAACAGCAGACGATGAGAATACGCCTGTTATCGGATTGATGCCGGGGAGTCGCCGCTCCGAAATCCGACACATTTTGCCGGTCATGCTAAGTACCGCGGCGAACATTGCCCAAGTCTATCCAAATGCCCAGTGGGTTCTCCCGTTAGCACCAGGAATCTCACACGAACTCATTGAAAAGTGCAAGCAGGAACAAAACCTGTCAGGAAAGCAGGTTCCGCCTATCAAAATTGTGGAAGATGCAACGTATCCAGTAATGCGGGCATCAACGCTGTTGCTGGTTACCTCTGGCACTGCAACGCTTGAGGCGGCATGCATCGGTACACCGATGATTATTGTTTTTCGCACCGCATCGCTTAACTGGCACATCATCAAGGCGTTAACACCCTTGGAACGAAGCGGACTTCCTAACCTTATCGCAGGACGAGATATTGTCCCAGAACTTCTACAAACAGAACTCACACCGACTGCCTTGACGGAATTGTCTCTTGATTTCCTACAGAATCCACAAAAACGAGAGACGCAACGGGAGGCACTCCAAACGGTGCACGCACAACTCGGCACTGCTGGCGCGGCTGAACGCACGGCGGAATTGGTTCTTTTAACGATTCGTCAAGCATGAAAGAAAGTTGTGAAGTTGTGGTCAGAACTTTCTAACTTTAGGACACTTCCCAACTCTACCAGACTTGAGGCAATTACTGGTTAACAATTCTGATGAAACTCACACACACCTGCGATCTTGCCTCGCTACAGCAGAGAATTCTCGCTACCCCTCTACGCTTTTTATTAATTCCATTGAGTTGGCTCTACAGAGCAAGCGTCCAACTACGGAACATCTTGTACACACGCGGGATATTTAAAGCACGTAAGTTGCCATGCCGAGTCATTAGTGTCGGGAACATTGTTGTTGGCGGGACAGGTAAAACACCTGCTGTTATCGCTATTGCTAAACATCTTCAAAGAGAGGGGATGCGCGTCGCTGTTCTGCTGCGCGGGTATAAACGTCGTGTTCGTGAAAAGATGACAATTGTTTCGGATGGCGAAAAAGTGTACGCCTCTCCTATAGAAAGTGGTGATGAAGCGGACATGATGGCGAAGCACCTCAGCGGCGTTCCGATTATAGTAGGTAAATGTCGCTATCTGACAGGTCAGGTTGCGCTTGAACGTTTCAAGGTAGATGTTTTGCTCTTAGATGATGGATTTCAGCATCGGCAACTTGCGCGCGATGTTGATATTCTCACTATCCCCGCGACACATCCCTTCGGTAGTCCAGAGAAATTGCTACCCGCCGGAACCTTACGTGAACCACCCACCGCGCTACGACGCGCAGACCTCATCTTACTGACGCACGCAGACACACCTAACATATCCGCACAGGCGAAAAAAGTAGTGAAAAGATTGGCACCGAACGCGCCTGTCTTGGAAAGCATTCACAAACCGACACATTTCTATCCGTTAGCCATCAGCAATCAGCGGAATAGCAGTCAGCAGTCGGCAGTCAGCCCTCGGCAAGAGACCGGAAGGGAAGGCAGGAGGGATGGAAGGATGGATGCCCAATCTTCCAATCCGAAGATCCTTCATCCAAACGCCGAACGCCGAACGCCGAACGCCGAACGCCATACCTCTGAAAACCGACTACCGATAACCGATAACTATGAGATAAAAGAACTCAAGGGAAAACGGGTCCTCGCAGTTTGTGGACTTGGAAACCCGGACGCGTTTGTTGCGACCCTCATGCGATGCTCGGTTGCGAGCGTGGAACTGCTGGCTTTTCCCGATCACCACGTCTACACGGAAACCGATAGACATCAGATAGATACGGCTTTTCAAGCGGCAGATTTAATTGTCACAACACAGAAAGACGAGCAGAAATTAGCACACTTTGTAGATAACTGGAACCTTCCGATAGTCGTTTTAGCGGTTTCCCTGATTGTTACCGAAGGGGATGAGAAGCTTACTGATGTGTTGCTGGAGAATAGCAGCCAGCCATCAGTGACAAGAGGAAACCTTTGTTAAACGAAAACCTCTTCACTGACGGTTTCCGACGGAAACCGAAAGCCATAAAGCAGTGGCGAGAGGTGTTGGGTATCCTATAGTAACGGGCAATGAATGGTCTCCCTACTACAAACGCGGTTTCCTATCTATTTTGGTGGGGAGTCGGTAAGATCGCGAGCACAGCTGGGTCCTACAGAAGAACAAAAGTCGGCACTCAACAGTCGGAATTCGGAGATCCTCTTACGAGAGACTAAACAGTCGGCCGATGTCGGTCGAGCCATTTCACAGAAAAATGGAGCAGGTTTTCCATAATTTTATCGTTGACTTGCACATCCGACTGCGTCTCGTTCTTCAAACTGGTAACGATGTACAATCCCCTCTGAAAAGGGAGGAGTAGCAACGCTGAGGCATCTTCTCCATTCCTTGGAAGGCTTGCAGGAGCCGAGTTAATTTTGGCGAGAGATGTCCATTTCCCAAGCGGATCCAACCACATATCATCCAATCGAATAACGGGCTGTTCCTGCGCATCGAGATCCGTATGATGTCCATTAAGTGGATTGGGATGTTGAAAAATACGGGAGCGTTTCCCTTGTGATGTAGGAGAGAGTTCATAAGTATCATCACATTCAATTCCGGTGAGCGGTTCCGGAATCCACCCCGTGCCGCGGCGCTGTTTAGCACTGGCTTTAACATCTTGCCCTGAAACGATGACGATACCGCCTTGGCTGACGAAGTTTTTAATTCGATGTTCGGTATCTATGTTTAAACGATAGCCGGATTTGTAAATTTCACCGTTGCCAATCCATAAAATATCAGTCTTTGTCAGTCTATCGGTTCGCAAATCTTGAACTGCGTTGTAAATTATATGATGGTCTTGAACGTATTCAAAACGTTCGAGTACCGGAAACTCGACGGAAGATGTATTCCCAGTCAGTGCCATGAGTTTGAGAGGCATCGCGATCTGTACTTCCGAACGTTTTATGTCAGGAGTCTTGGAAAACCCATTTCCCGATTTCCAAATTATAGTATTTATGCCCCTCACAATTCGATTCCGCATCTGTTTTCGACTGCGTGCGCGCTGTTTTGCTGTGTTTAGCGTACGTGGCTGCGGATAAACAAGCGGAGCTAACGCCGCGTGTCGAACCGGGTTACTGTGTATCTGCTCAACGAGGGAAGCGTGCGCTGTAATCCGGGCGCGATTCATCGGTAGAAGCCGCTTGTAGATAGGAAATCCATGGCGGAGTTTGTTATCAAAACGCTGAAACGCGTTTTCAACGTCCCACCTTCGGCTATAACTCGCATCAATCGTCTTTAAATCAATACGTTCTTCATTGATATTTGTCACATATCCGCGAACAACGTTGATACCGTGGATAGCATTGCCCTCTTTGTCCGTGATGGCAATATTCTCCGTATCACGCATGTCCAAAACAGTGTCTGTCAAGCCGGTAAGATTGAAAAGTTCAGGTTGGTATTTTTCTGCGCTTTCAACAATTGTGCAGTAGCGGCGCGGGAAAACGATGTCCGCATCGCGGAAGGAGCGAAACTTGAACCAAATTTTTTTGTAATTGTTGATGGCAAGCGTGTCTCGAACAGCAACACGCTCGAAAGGTTCCACGTTATGTTTAATGACAGGCTCTACCTCAAGCTTCTGAACACTGAAGGCACCGATATGGTATTTGTACTCATAATCCTTTTCCCACTTCGGTGAGTCTTCTGTTAATCGGATGCGTCCAAGTTGGATTGTATAGGGTGTATTGTTTTCAAAAATGATTGCGTTGCCTTCAGCCCGA
>JAPOOP010000534.1 GCA_026713385.1 Candidatus Poribacteria bacterium
GTCTGAATCAGGATTTTCAGGAAACCTCTTCGATCTTTGCAGGATTCGCGTCTGTAGCGTAAATTTTTAGTTTACGTGCATTGTGGGGATGAAGTATAAGGGCGCAGTGTTCATTGTCTGAATCTCGGATTCTCGCAGATGGTACAGATTGCGCGGATTTTAAAGAGTATCTCCCTAAATCCGTGCCTCCTTGCGAACTTAGGTACTGCTCCCACGCGGCACAACCTAACAGGTTATGCTACATTATAATTTCACAGTTTTCACAGTAAAACCGAAAAATCAACAGATTCTTAAAAGGCTATAAACCCATGCTACGCTTGGGTTTTAGACGGTTTTCGTCAAGGTTGCTATGAAGTTTGCTATGAAAATTGGGTGCGTTAAGTTTATGACACGATTCCATTGCAATGATTTGAGGCATGTGTTAAGATGTATGCAACATGATACGCAAAATTTCGCAGGAGAAGAAATTCAATGCCAAAAAAACCGATTGACCATTATGAACACCCAGACACACTTCCCAACAACCCGACACAAGAATTGAGCGGTTTTGCCGAAGAAGAATATGCACCCACCCGTTACCCGCGCGATACAGCATTAGACCCGCAACTCGTCTGGAAAGGTAAGGACCAACAGAACGATAGCGACCTTGAGGTCCACACTGTCCCCATCTATAGACAAGAACACATCCAACCGCAAGCGATTATCGAAAATCTGCGGGCGCAACAGCAGCGAGAATCCAATCAAACCGAAATGCTCTTTGAGGGGTTCAACGACCTGGATTTTAACGAGAAAATTGAATTCTATCAACACGAACAAAACTGGCATAACCGATTTATCTTGGGAGATTCGCTTGCAGTGATGAACTCCCTTGCCGAAAAGGAAGACCTCAAAAGATCAGTCCAGATGATCTATATTGACCCACCTTATGGAGTCAAGTTCAAGAGCAATTGGCAGGTCAGCACCCAAAAGCGTGAAGTAGAAGATGTGGAGGAAGATGTTACACCACAACCGGAACAGGTCAAAGCATATCGCGACACATGGAACTTTGGTATCCATTCTTACCTTGCTTACCTACGAGATCGCCTCACTGCCGCTCATGGGTTACTTACTGATAGTGGTAGCGTTTTCATACAAATAAGCGAAAAGAATGTTCATCAAGTTAGGTGCCTGTTGGATGAAGTCTTTGATGATACTAATTTTGTTGCTACAATCACGGTGGCTCGCGGCAACACAACATCTTCAACTGGATTTCCCTTAGTGGCAGATTACCTATTATGGTATGCTAAGAGTAAAGATGAGTTGAAGTATCGACAACTTTATATGAAAAGGGACGAACGTACACCTGACCCACTTCTCAAGTCTTACACACAAGTTGAATTAGCGGACGGAACACGTCGTGGAATGACAAGGCAAGAGATAGAAAATCCCGCTCTGTTACCTCAAGGAAGTCGTCGCTTTGCGAATTATCATTTGACCTCACAAAGTAGTGGGAACGAGGTTCCTCCAGCGTATAAATTTGAAGGAAAGGTCTTCACTACTACAGGTGGTAGAAGTTGGTCAGCCAGTCTCAATGGATTAGAACGCCTTGATAAACAAGGTAGACTTAGAGGTCCCGGAAAAGTACTGTATTACATAAAATACGCTAGTGATTTACCAGGGCGTGCGATTGCCAATGTATGGACAGATACTGTTGGTAGTTCAGGAAAAATATACGCTGTCCAAACTAATACCAAAGTTGTACAAAGGTGCATGCTAATGACTACTGATCCAGGCGACCTTGTACTTGATCCTACGTGTGGTAGTGGCACTACCGCCTACGTCGCAGAGCAGTTGGGAAGGCGTTGGATCACGGTAGATACATCCCGAGTTTCGCTTGCCTTAGCACGCACACGTCTCATGACTGCCAAATATCCCTATTATCGGCTTGTAGATGTAAATGACATCAAACAGGGTTTCACCTACAAAACAGCTCCGGATATTAGCCTCTCAGACATGGCGAATAACACAGAGATTGATGACATCCATACCGAATATGCCGAGAAACTGGATCCACTTCTTGAAATACTTAACACAAATTACGGGGGGGGGTAAATGGCAAGAATGGGAAGTACCGACCGAAACCGATCCGAAATGGAACCCAGAATTCCAGAAGCTGCATCATCAATGGCTCTCTCTCAAGCGCGAACGTCAACGCGAGATGGATGCATCCACACAGAAACGTGCAAAAAATCAAATCCTATACGATCAGCCTTATGAAGATAGAAAGCGGGTTCGTGTCACGGGCCCCTTTACGGTAGACAGTCTATCGCCGCACCTCGTCTTGGATCCTTCCGATACTGAAGATGCTGCACCAAAGGCTACTTCTTCTAAGACTTCGCAAGATTACCATCAACATATTCTTGAGCATCTTAAAACAGCAGGGGTGCAAAATCGTCTAGAGACGCGACGGATTACCTTTGATTGGTTAGAGGAATACCCAGGCGAGTGGATCCATGCCGAGGGCGTATATACTGATGAGAATCACAAC
>JAPOOP010000311.1 GCA_026713385.1 Candidatus Poribacteria bacterium
ACAACTTATGGTTTACAATATCACTGATAATCGAAAAATCACTTTGGGCAAATTCCATCACGAAGAGCAGTTTGTTGGAGATATCCGATGCGATCTACATCCACGCTGGGCACCTGATGGAAAAACGATTACTTTCGACTCAGTTCATGAAGGCTCCCGACAGGTATATCTCGTGGAGATACCACACACCAGCCTATAGAGGCTTGCAGGACAATGAAGTAAGTCCTTCAGTCTCATAAATCGTAGCCCGTAATGAAATGGAGTGGTTTTTGCTTGGGTGTTTCTTCAGATTCGAGAAAAGAACGTTAAAGTTCAAACCTACGTCATTTAACCGCAAGGTATAATTAAAAAATGTTGCGAGATGATTGTTCTCATGAAAAGATTGGACGACTGCCAAGCATTGTGAGATGTCCTTTTGCGAATATTATGGAGCATCGCGAGGCTGTCGTTTTGACAACGGCTCCTGCATGGAAGGTCGTTAATGGCATTGACATAAATACGCAACACCCTATCTACGTTGAGGGCAACACGCAGACAGATATGGCTGCGCTCGTCGAGGCGTGTAAAGGGGAAGTGGTTTACGGTATTGGTGGAGGGTTAGCAATTGATACCGCCAAATATGTTGCCGCTGCCAAAGGGTTGCCACTCGTGGCACTCCCCACCATTCTATCAACTGATGCGTTTCTCACGGATGCCACAGGCATTAGAGAAAATGGATGTGTCCATTATGTTCCGTCAAAAGCACCGGACACTGTTATTGTAGATATGGATGTCTTGTGCAACGCCCCTGCCTCAATGCGTGCAAGCGGTGCTGCAGATGTCCTCTCAATCGCAACAGCACTCTGGGATTGGCAAGAAGCGGAGAAGATGGGTGCAAACCCATCAAACCAACAACTAACACCACAAGCGGTTGATATAGCAAGTACCCTCCTCCAAACGCTTCTGGATAACGCTCGGGAAATCGGTCGCGGGACCCCAACCGGTTTGAAACTTCTACTCGACCTGCTCTGTATGGAGGTCCAACTCTGCTATCAATGCGGACACAGTCGTGTTGAAGAGGGAAGTGAACATTACTTTGTTTATGCAATTGAAAACTATTTGACCCCCACTGAAGAGGGATGCCTCGATAGTGAGACTAAAAATGGAACCCCTCTTTTACACGGTGAATTGGTAGGACTCGGTATCCTCCTGATGGCTGTATTGCAATCGCAACCTTGGACGCAGTACCGCCACGCGTTGGAGTGTTTGCAGATTAACTATTTTCCATCGGCTGTTGCCCGTGATGCAATTGCCGAAACGCTTATTAACCTATCCGATTACGTCGCACAACGCCAACTCCCATATACCGTTGCGACATCTTTACGGATCACTCCTGATATTGCCCAACGGACGATACAAACCATATTAGATTAAGTCAGAGGACATGGAGAAGAAAAACGAAAAAATGACATTAAACACGCAAATTTCCGAACTGCATGAGCAGGCACTCGTGATAGATTCGCATAACGATGCAATCGTGGCACATATCCGTCGAGGCAATGTCAGCCTCGCTGACAAAAACGTCCAAAACACCACAGATTCGGTTGGCACTATCGCTTATCTCCGCGGTCCCGTTCCCTCTGAGGAGGAAGCTATAGGCATCCAACTCAACATACCGCAAATGCGGCAAGGAGGTATTGATGCCGCATTTTTCGCTGTTGACGTGACACGCGCATGGAAAAATCATCTCGCGTATGCATTAGATGCCTTTGGCTGGTTCGAGGCAGAAGTGACAGCAAACACCAACGACATCTGTATCGCAAGGAAAGCAAGCGACATCCGTGAAGCGAAAGCATCCGGCAAACTTGCGGCAGTTCTTGTCATTGAAAATAGCGAAGCAGTCGAACGAAGTCTTAATATTCTCCGATCGCTGCATACACTTGGTGTCCGCTCAATCGGATTGACCCATAACCTGAACACATGGGCATCAACAGGAAACGACGAAGAGGATATGGGCGGTGGCTTGACCCGATTTGGCATGGCATTAGTCAAAGAGATGAATCGCCTCGGTATGCTCGTGGATGTCTCCCACATTAGTGAGCGTGGCTTTTGGGACGTTCTGGAAATATCGGAACACCCTGTCATTGCATCACATAGCAACTGTAAAACGTTGTGTCGTCACTCGCGGAACCTGAGCAATGAGCAACTAAAAGCCTTAGCGGCTAACGGCGGGGTTGTCGGTATCACTTTTGTTCCAGGGTTCATCACCACCGATGGATGGACGAAAATGCCTCCTTTGGCGCAACTGCTCAATCACTTCGCCTATGCAATCGACATCGCTGGAATCGACCATGTCGGCATCGGCTCAGACTTTGACGGTGGTGGCGACCTGCTCAAAGATGCCAGTGAGTTCATCAAAATCGCTGAAGGACTTAGTGAGCGTGGCTATTCTGACGAAGATATCCGAAAAGTACTTGGGGAAAATCATCTACGTGTTTTTGAGGCGGCCTGCGGATGAGCCAAGAGTGTCGGAGATAGACTGCCACACTTCATCTACAGTGATTTTTTTCATACAGATATTATCTTTGCATTTATCTGTGAATTGCTTACAGGGGCTGCATGGGACATCATGACGGATGGTTTGGTGCAACGCACCGAGCGGTTGAAATCGGATATGATTGCCGGGACCGAACAGGGATACAGT
>JAPOOP010000736.1 GCA_026713385.1 Candidatus Poribacteria bacterium
CGCCGATGAGGAGAACGGTTGTATGAATGTTATCCCCGGCAGTTACGCAGAAGGATTGGCGGCGCACGGACGTGCTGAGTCAGCGAAAGGTAAATTGCCAGCGTTGTTGGAGGTGGATGCCGACGCGGATCGTGCTGTCCCCGCGCCAGTTGGTGCGGGATGCGGGATGGTTCATCATTGCATGACGCTCCACCAAACAGATCCGAACCGATCATCCCGAGACCGTCGGGCAATGGTCCTCCATTACATGCCATCGGGTACGCGAAACCGCGATGGAGAAGTGATGAAAGACCACCCGCTGCTACGCGGCAAACTGGCGTAGAGTCGGTTGCTACAGATCATTTTGGAGTCCTCATTATTTTTTCGGGAGCAAGGCAATGCGGATCCAACTCACTGATGCGGAACAAGCGAACGGAAGCATGTGTGACACGCACTTAAATCTGGCGATTCGGTTGCTGCGAGAAGTAGGTGCTGTGATCCTTGAAAATGGGGTGCCACTTGAGATCGTTAAGGAAGCGCGAACCGCTTATTTCGATGCAATCCAGCGTGGCATGGTCCGTAAGGTTCGTCATGCCCTGGAAATGCCGTTTCTCCATCATCAATTTATCACGAACCCGTTCTCGCTCCAAGTCATTGAAGTCGCTATGGGTAAGAAGGTGGCACTGTTCCGCTGTGGGATTCATGATGTGCCACCCGATATAGACGGAAACCAAGTCGAAAAGTCCCCTCACCGCGACGGCAACCATCTATTTCCTGAAATCGCCTGTGTGCTACCCGTCTCAGGTATCTATGTTAATATTCCATTCGTCGATTTTTTAGAAGAAAATGGAGCCACAAAGATATGGCCCGGCTCACATCTGATTATGGATACCCCACCCTCAGATGTTCGATATCTCGGAGATCGAAGTAAGCACCTACCCGCGCTACAAGCGACAATGCCTATGGGTTCTCTGATTCTTCGTGATATGCGATTGTGGCATGTTGGAATGCCGAACAGAACTGACACCCACCGCCCAATGCTTGATATCGGTTATACGCGTATATTCCCGCATGCCAGCGAGCGACTTCGCGTCCCTCAAGAGATCAAGCAGGACTGGTCTGAGGCAGCGAAGAAACTTCTCAGGACAGGCTGATCCCTTCTCCAAACAATTTCTGAAAGAGCGATGCAACAAAAATACTATTATCACGAACATCTGGCAGATTATGCCAAACTGAAGGCAAAGGGACTCATGTCAAGGGGAGAACTTTACGGGAATCCCAATGATTTCAGTAAGTTCTCTTCCAAACCTTTCCTAATAGAGGTCTTGCCACGTTTAGATCTCAAGCCCGATGCCCGAATCCTTGAACTCGGATGTGGGACGGGTCCAATAGCATGTTTTTTAGCGCAATTAGGCTACCGCGTACACGGGATTGATATTATTCCTGATGCTATTGACAAAGCGAAAGCGATTGCTGCCGAGCAGTGTTTAGACATCCAGTATGAGGTGTTAGATGTCTGTCAACTTTCACGCCAAGGCAAGCCGTACCATCTCATTATTGACAGTTATTGCTCACAAAGCATGGTTACCAACTCAGATAGGGATGCGATGTTTTCAGGAATCAAGTCTCGACTCGCTAAGGATGGCTATTTTTTGATGAGCTGCTGCGTGTTTGAACCCGATCGAGAAGATCCTGAAACACGAATCATCGATAACGCAACAGGGAAAGTTTACACCCGCTTTGACCAAGACGCGCTGTGGAATAACGATACGGAAACATGCTACAGCCTATTTCATCCTGATCCTTTCAGACCCGGTGTCGGTCCCGAAGATTACGAGGGGACGATCTGTGTGAATGACGTTTGGTACATCCATCAGCGGTGTTACCGAACTCCTGAAAATTTACGTTTAGAGCTTGAACGTCATGGATTCACGGTTCTTGAGCAGAGCGGTGAGGTAACTGATAATGCTATCTGTGTCCATCAAGGGACCGGCTTTGCCAATTTCTAATTCAGTCCTCAAGCCTAAAAGTCACTACACAGTAAAAGTATTGACGATTTTTTTATTTTCCCACAATCCTCTCTTTTTCTGCAGAATTATGCAACCATTTTCCTTTAACGCGCGCCACTATATATTAACTTGAAGAATGTTATGCCGTCTTCTTGAATGTCACAGAATAAAAAACATTGAGGTCGTTGGAGACCTTTGGAATCCCTATTGATGTTTTCAACGAGACGATACTTGTGTATCAGACAGTCCTGCTGCGCCAATTTGAAATCTACTTTTGGAGGTGCATGATGAGAGATAATGATGTCGAATTAATTCGCCGCACGCTTGCAGGCGACGAAACCGCTTTCACCATGCTCGTGAAAAAATACCGTAAACACGTGCACACGCTTGCATGGCACAAAATCGGCGATTTCCACATCGCTGAAGATATTACGCAGGAAACCTTTCTGCAAGTCTATAGAGATCTGGCAACCCTAAGAGAACCGGATCGGTTCCCTGGATGGTTGTATGTGGTTACAAACCATCGTTGTATTGCGTGGTTCCGTAAGCATCGATTGCATGTCCGATTGGTGGAGGGCATTAACATGGCAATGAAGGGAGAAGCGACATATTCCCGATATGTAGCAGATGAACAGGCAAAAACTGCGACTGAAGCACAGCAAAAAGTCGTTAAACAGTTGCTTGCCAAGTTACAGGAGAGCGAACGCACTGTGATGACCCTGTATTATTTTGGCGAAATGACATGTGAAGAAATTAGTAAGTTTTTGGGGGTATCTGTAAATACAATTAAAAGTCGACTCAGTCGAGCGCGTCAACGTTTGAAGAAGGAAGAACCTATAATTCGAGAAGCGTTGGATAGCTTCCAACTGTCTGCAAATCTCACCGAAAATATCGTGCGGGAGATAGCACATATTAAACCCGTTGCCGCGTCCCGAGGTAAGCCGTTAGTGCCGTGGACAATTGCGGTTTCAACTGTAACAGTGATATTACTAATGATAGGCATAGGCAACCAATATCTTCTGCATTTTCAACACCCATATAGTTTTGAAGCGGAATCGGAACATACTATTGAAATCGTTGACGCACCTATCGTCCTTAACATGGATTCAAAACCGGATGTCCGGAGTCAGGCAGGGCGAACTCTGTCTAACGGTAAAAACGACAGTATGGGTTCGCAGACTTCTGAAACGCTTTTGACCTCTACTACCGGAGATGATTCCGTGGTGGATCAGACAAACATAGAACTTTGCACGCAAAATTTAATTGCTATTGGCAAGGCGATTGAAACTTATCAGAAAGCACACGATGATTTTCCTGAGTGGCTCTCAGATCTGTATCCCAAATATCTGGTAGATTCAAACGTTCTGACCTGTCCTGGGGATAGATACGGTGGGAAAGCAGGTCGTCCTTGGAACATAGATCCGAAAATGTCGGTGAGTTATGACTATCAGTTCTATCCCGAATATCGAGGAAAAAAAAGGGAACAACACATGGTGTATGGCGATATCATGCCGCTTGTCCGTTGTCGGCATCACGCGAATGAAGATTTGCATGTTCTGAATTTAAGCTTCTCTTATGCGATTTACAAGTCATCCGTGAATTGGGAATATACGCCGGAAGATATGTATGGTAGCCATGAAGTAGCTATCGCTTCTTTTGAAGAAACACTTGAGCAACACCCAGATGACATGCGTTTCTTTTCGCTCTATCCGGGACTTGCCCGCCTCTACATCAAAGTGGGGAACAAACCATCGGCGGATGTGTTTATTGAGCGGTTAAAGTCAGCCATGAAACTCGAAATTCCGAGTTATCGGACCCTATGGAACTTGTGGAACATACTTGTGATGATGGAACGATATGAGGATCTGCTTGAGATTTTTACGGCAGCCGAGCAGCGGGCCCCAAATGAGAGATTCATCCTTGAGAGACTCTCTTTCATTCATGAGAGGTTAGGCAATACCGAACTCGCCGAAGCGTATGGTCGCAAGTTTGATCCGAGATACGAATTGCTTGGAATGCCTGTCCCTGACTTTTCCGCGACCGACCTTGATGGGAATCCGATTTCGCTTCGGGACTATCGTGGAAAAGTTGTTTTGCTCGACTTTTGGGTATTCTGGGATCCGCCCTGTGCTGTGAAAATGCCGGAGGTCAGGAAGATTTATGATATCTATAAAGATGAGGGATTTGACATTATCGGTGTCAACCTTGATGATGAAGAAGTAATACTACAAACCTACGTTAAAGAAAACAACATCCGTTGGCGACAGATTTTCGATCAAGGGGCTGGCGAGGATTCACTTGTGCAACAATATGGTATTGGTGACATTCCTGAAATGTGGCTCATTGATAGAGAAGGAAAATTAATCACACATAAAGCCAGAGAGGCAGATTTAGAAAGGCTCATCGCAGCAGCAGTAAAGGCTCAATCTGGAGACTAAGCCAGTGGATTTTCAAGCAGAAAAATTTGTAGTTTGGGAGTCGCGACACAACGTGCTTCTACCAAGAGGTTGTCAGTACGGGACTGGGCACATTTCAGTTATCAGTTTTCAGAAGAATAACATCAGTGGTCGGCGGTTAGCAAGAGTCGCGACCGGAGGTCGCTCCTACAGGAAGAGGAAGTCAGTTGTCTGAACGGAGATTTATGGGATTGTAGATGCGCTTGATTGTACGATAGCTGCTTATGTGCGCGTGTAATGTGAACGGACACCCACAAGCGGTGCCTCTACATATTTTTATAATTCACTATAAATCATTTTACCCACAATTTTACGGTGGGCAGAACATTAACAGGACATGGAAATGATGATGTTAGAAGTCAGATTGGCGTATCCAGATGATGCGCAACCAATTCACCTAATATTACAGGAGACATGGGGAGACTCACTTCTCTTTGATGTATTCATAGATCACATTTTGTCGCATGAGCATCAAGTCTTTGTTGCGGTTGAGGCTGGCGAAGTGACGGGTTTCCTTTCCGCGTTTCTGATATTCAACCGAATCCCTCGATGGGAAATAGATCTTGTTGTTGTTTGTTCTACGAGTCGTGGAAAGGGTATAGGAACTTCTCTGATTGAGGAAGCATTGACCTACGGTTCTCATCTGGGAGCACATTGCGCTAAGGCATCAATCCGCATTGATAATTATGCAAGTCAGCGCGCATTTTCCAAAGCAGGCTTTACGACGGACGCTCAAGGGGGTAGTGTTTTCCTTTGGGGTCCTTTGGCTTGCAAGTCCACCATGGATGTGTCGGAGACTATTCATTTTGTACCTGTTGATACATTAACCTATCGTGGATTGTGGGTTGAAGGGTTTGTTGAGTCTCAACTATCGCGGAAGGAACAGCACAATGTGATTCGTGCAGCTCGAAATTCTATTTTTCATGAGGACCGCATAAATACAGGGGTGTTTATCCCTGACAGCCTTAAACAGACGATTGCGCCGGATCTATTAACCGCTGCCACTGATTATGGTCAATATCACCGGTGGGAATATACGTTGTAATGTAAGATGAATTTATTATTTACAGTTGTTTTCTTACTCTTTTCACTTGCTTCTTCGCTTTATGCCCATGAACGTGATTTAGGACATTATGTGGCGAGAGCACAGCCATTAGGAGAGATTCCTCCTCCTAACATCGATGGGATTTTAACCGATGCAGCGTGGCAAAAAGCCTCACCTGTTAGTGGTTTTGTTTGGAAGGATACTCCAGACAAACAGGCTTCTGAAGAAACGATCGTTTATATTGTTTACGATCGACATCATCTGTACGTTGGATTCAGATGTTACGATTCTGAGCCTCATAAAATTGTAAACCGTATCACTCGGCGCGGTGGTGATGTCTTCTATTCTGATGTTATATCTTTCTTTATCGATCCCTATCACGATCATCGGACCGGATATAAGTTTGTCAGCACGCCTGGCGGCGTGAAAGATGACAATTACCGCTACAATGATTCCGAAGTGGATTTCACATGGGAGGGAGTTTGGTGGGTTGAAGCAAATATAGATAGCGAAGGCTGGACCGCTGAGTTTAAAATTCCGTTCAGCAACTTCCGCTTTTCTGATGCCAAAAAGCAGGTATGGGGCATTAACTTTGAACGACTTATCCGACGGAAAAGGGAAACGGACACTTGGAAGCCGCCTGGAAATCATGGCGGATTTTGGACGAGAATGTCTGCATTGGGACATTTGGTAGGGATAGAGGATATCCAATCAGCAAAGCAGGTGGAAATTTATCCGCACACTATAGGTGGAGGCACGGAAAGTGAGAGAACAGGCATAAGCGGTCAGTCAGATATAGGGCTTGACTTTCAATACAGACTCACGAATAAACTTAGGATAAGTGGAACCGTCAATCCGGACTTTGCCCAAGTGGAGGCAGACCAATTGGAAATCAACTTAACTCGATTTCCCATCCGGTTTCCAGAAAAACG
>JAPOOP010000740.1 GCA_026713385.1 Candidatus Poribacteria bacterium
AAATCTACCCTGAGTTTGGAATATTCTGGACACGGGTGAATTGTTACAAATCTACCTCTTTGCCGACTGCTGATAGCTGACCACTGACGGCTATTTAGAATGTAGAAATCTGAATTTCCTTCGCTGTAATAAACTCAAGAAGCGCAGGAGTGCCTTCTTGTGTTTTTTGGATGCCGCGCTGGATAGCGGGGATAATCTGGTCAGGTGTTTCGACACGCTCGCCGTAGCCACCGAACGCTTTTGCCATGTCTGCGTAGTGACCAGAGATGTCTGTACTACGGAATTTTTCGGTAGACACAGGCATAATTGGGATCTCAATCGCCATCGAGAAATTGTTGAACAGCACTGACAAAATCGGAATTCTTTCCCGCACAGCGGTCTCAAAGTCCATTCCAGTGAAGCCGATTGCGGCATCACCCCAGACGTTAACACAGAGGGCATCCGGTCTGGCGAGTTTCGCGCCCATAGCGAGTCCGAGACCGTAGCCGAGCTGCGTCGTCTTGCCCCAACCGATATAGGTGAGCGGTGCGACAGACTGCCAGAAGGGCGACATTTGGTCGCGTGGACTCCCCGCATCGTGTGTAATAATCGTGTTTTTGACATCGACAGTGTGCAGTAGATCCGAGATGACGCGATACGGGGTCATCGGCACTTCATCCGAGGTGAGTTTCGCCTTCCACTGGTCGAGCCATTCCGCTTTAACCGCACTGATTTCTCCAGTAACAGCAGCCCTGCGCTCTTCGGATGCCCCGTTAGAACGATCGCGAACGGCTTCTACTAAACCATCTAAAATCAAACCCGCATCGCCAACGAGAGCAGTTTCAACGGGAACATCTTTGTTGATGTCCGCCGGCTCTAATGTCGCGTGAATCACCCGTTTTCCGTCTGGAATCCTGACACCGAAGCCGGTTCGGGTGAAACTGCACCCGATACCCAAAATCAGATCCGTTTTTTGGAGGAAGTGATGCACTGGTTTCGGAATCGCGCGTCCGCCGGAACCAAGGGCTAACGGATGATCTTCAGGAAACGCGCTTTTGCCGCCTAAACTCGTTGTCACAGGTGCTCCCAGCAGCTCCGCCAATTCTTTTAAAGAATCCCAAGCTTGGGCGTAATGCACGCCTTGTCCAGCGTAGATGATAGGACACTCAGCATCAAGCAGTGCCTCTGCAGCAGCTTCAATCGACGCACTGTCAGGTCCGTAGCGCACGGTAGGCACTGGTTTCGGATCAAAGGAATCGGAAATCTCTTCACCAAATATATCCGACGGGAATTCCACAAGCGCGGGACGCGGTCTGCCGTTCCGGACTTGGGTAAAGGCACGCCGCATCGCTTCTGGGACAGCATCAGGCATTGTGACCTGCTCACACGACTTCGTTACATGCCGATAGTTCAGGGCAGAATTGAAATTCGGTTGGATTTGTGTTACGCTTCGGGAATAACCACCCGGCAGAACCACAATCGGTGCGGAATCACCATAGGCTTGGGCGACACCCCCGAATGCGTTTTCGGAACCCGGCCCGCTCTGCATACAGAACACACCAATCTTCTCGCCGGAGGTAATTCGGCTCATCGCGTCTGCCATGTGCAGTCCAATACGTTCCTGTCTAACGATAATCGGACGGATGTCTAATTTCGCCGCCGCCTCGATAATCGGGTTAACGGGATAGGCGAATAGATACTCTACGCCCTCTGCTTTTAGGACTTTCGCAACTGCATCAACAACTTTCATTTTTTAATGTTCCTTTTTTTCGGGCTGTCGGCATTGTCCCGCAAGTTTCCCACACGCGGCTTGCGTCGCAATCAGCAGTCGATTAAGGGATTCTGAGAGTTGCGTTTTGCGTGAATTCCACAAATCTCTCTTTAACCCATAACCGATAACCGATAACCGACAACTACTTGGCATTAGGACTCGTAGGCACACCGTCATCCATCACAAGTGGAAAATGGTCGCCTGCTAATTTATCACCATCGTTGACAGTGACAAAGGGTTTCATAACATGGCTTCCGCTGGCATCGTATAGCGTCTCATCTGTCATGTAATGCACCGCAATCGCACGCCGAGGACTACCACTGGTGTTGTCATGCGATCCGTGCCACGTTAAAGAATGATGGTAATGGACATGTCCTTTCGGTACAGGGCAGAACTCGACCTCTAATTCGTTATCTTCAAAGCGATCCGGCATCGAATGGATGTCCTTGACGGAATGCAGGAACGGAATCTGATTGCCCCAATGGTGAGAACCACGAACCATACGCATACATCCATTACCTTCATCAACATCATCCAACGCAACCCAAGCCGATACCTGACTCGTTTTCGGGGTAAGAATCGGCCAATACGGTGAATCCTGATGCCACATGTTCACCCCACCAACATGCGGCGGTTTGTATTGAATCTGGTCATGCCAGACGCGCAACTCTGTCACTGACATCAGCTGTCCAATCTCTTCCACAATCACCGGGTTATGAACGAGTCGGTGATAGGCAGAACTCGCCTCCCAAATATTAACGACTTGCCACACCGGACTTTCTTCTCTGCCACCGAGGTTGGCGATGTGCACGGGTTGCGGAATGTCGGTTTTCTCATAATCATCAATAACGCGTGCCAATTCCTCACGCAACTCCTCAACCTGTTCATCACTTAAAACACGGCTTCCGAGGAGAAAACCTTTTTCACGAAATGTGTCAACCTGGGTTTGGCTGAGCATATCCACTGCCTCCTATAACTTCTATTTCTTGTCGTTCTAAAAAAGATTTATATGTTGGCTTTCGTCGGCTTTCCGGCATCCATCACAAGTGGAAAATGGTGTCCTGCTAATTTATCGCCACCATTGACCGTAACAAAACGCTTCATGATGTGATTGCCATCCTCATCGTAACGGGTTTCACTCGTCATATAATGCACCGCAATCGCACGCCGAGGACCACCACTGGTGTTGTCATGCGATCCGTGCCACGTTAAGGCGTGGTGATAATGGACATGCCCCTTTGGCACAGGACAAAGTTCCACTTCCAATGTGCTACCTTCAAATTGACTTGGCATCGAATCGATGTCTGGGACCTCGCGCAAAAATGGCATCTGACTCCCCCAGTGATAGGAACCCCGGACCATGCGCATACATCCGTTGCTTTCATCAACATCGTCCAAGGCAACCCAAGCACTTACCTGACTCGTCTTCGGAGTGAGAATACCCCACAACGGCGAATCCTGATGCCAACGATTGATACCACCGACTTTTGGTGGTTTGTATTGGATCTGGTCGTGCCAGACGCGCAACTCTGTCGCCGACATGAGCTGTCCAATCTCCTCTACAATGACCGGATTATGAACGAGTCGGTAGTAGGCAGAACTCGCCTCCCAAATATTAACGATTTGCCACACCGGACTCTCTTCCTTACCACCAAGATTGGCAATACGCACCGGCTGCGCGACCTCGTCTTTTTCATAGTCATCAATAACACGCGCCAATTCTTCACGCAATTCGTCAACCTGTTCATCACTTAAAACTCGGTTTCCGAGGAGAAACCCTTTTTCACGAAATGTGTCAACCTGAGTTTGATTGAGCATATTTTTTAAATTTTCCTTGCGGTTCGTTTAGGCAGGTTGTAGAAAGAAAAATCTCTTACGTATATCCAGCCCGCCCGTTGGTTGGGCTTACGTCAATTAGATAAAGGTCGTAGGGTCTTATGGCTCTGTAAACCATCATTTTTTTTTAGGCATCAACTATCCTATCTCTGAGTTCCACCCACTCTTCATCGGAGAGTTTAGGGGGCCACGCAATTCGTTCGCCAATGAGTGCGGAGCGATACGCCGCCATAATCAAATCAAAGCCGAGCATCGCATACTCCAACCTATTGCGATGGGGTTGATTTTCGTCATCGAGCCATGTCGCAATCGCTTGCGTAAAGTCGCGCTGTCCGAATTTGTCATCTTCGCCGAAGTGGGTATTCTCAACAAAATGCTGTGCCATACCGTCAAACTGATAGCCCCATGAACCGTTTTCTCGCCACCACATTCTGCCCTTCGTTCCCCAAAAATCGAGGTTGCACCGCGGATTGCTGCCAGGAAAATCAATAGTTCCAAACGCTGTTCGGGCGGATTCAAAAAAGACCCGGGCACCGTTCTCGAACGTATAAATCGCCATCAAATCTTCAGGGCATTGCCGATGTGGAACGTCATAGATCGCAGCACCCTGAGCGGCACCCCACACGTGTGTAATTGGGATGTCTTTAAGCGCGAAAAGCACGACATCCATCAAGTGGGTATCCATATCGGTAATGTCGCCTTCGGTGCAGGCACGGATGAAGTGTATGTCGCCGAGACTATCGTCAGCAAAGAACTCCAATAATTTCTCAGCAAACGGCAGATACCGTCGTTGGTGATTGACGATAATCTTCAAACCCGTTTTCTCATACGCTGCCGCGAGTGCCTCTGCCTCGCTGGGTCTGAGCGCAAGCGGTTTCTCTATCACCAGTGCTTTAACACCCGCTTCAGCAGCAGGTTCTACCCAGATATGTCGCGGTACCGTCGGCTCTGTGACGGCATGGATGATATCGGGTTTTTCCTTCTCTAACATCTCGACGTAGTCTGTGTACCCCGGAATGTTTAGTTCTTCCACCGCTTCTTTTAACCGTTCCTCGTCAATCTCGCAGATGGCAATTACCTTCATGTTTTCAATGCCTTCATAACGTCGGGCATGGTGTACACCCCGCCTTCCGCCAACGATCCCAGTTCGATACATCGCCATAATGTGCCTCCTCGTTGAAGCGTGCAGCTTGCAGATCTCCGAAACTTGCCATTATATTAACACGCTCACAAATTTGTGTCAACCGTTTGATTTTGGAGTAAGAAGTATTTGGTTGATACGCTGGATCATTTATGGTAACCCAGATAAATAGACACTTTATTAGATTTATGTTAGCCTTTTCGTATTATGGCTTATTCATCAGATTTCCGCAAATGCGTTTTAGGGTTCATTGAGGCTGGCGGTAAAAAGACCCAAGCCTGCCGTCAGTTTTCCATCGCACGCGCAACTCTATATACGTGGCTAACTGCCGAAGATCCATTGGCGCGTCAGAAACCTGGGCCCCGGGGTCCGAGAACCCTTGACCTCCAGGCACTTGAAAAACATGTCGTCGACTTTCCAGATCAGACCCAGACAGAGCGTGCCGCTCACTTTGGCGTCTCGGAGTCTTGCGTTTACTATGGCTTGAAAACGCTTCGGATCACGCGAAAAAAAACACTCGGATATAAGGAGCGATGTCCGAAAAAACGATCCGCCTACCGCCAAGAACTCGCAACACTCCAGCAAACCGGCACATCCATGGTTTACGCCGATGAAAGCGGTTTCCGAGACGCAAGTCATAGACGCTACGGGTATGCTCGCAAAGGGAGAGCCGTCTATGGACTGATTTCAGGTTTCCAACGCACCCGGACAAAGACGCTTCTTGCTGCCCGTTTTCAAGGCAGTTTCACGGCTCCGCGGCTGCTTCAAGGCGGGTGTAAGTCCGGAGATTTCAACGACTGGTTAGCCGAGGAGTTATGTCCGCGTTTGACTTCAAATCACGTTCTGATCTTAGATAATGCGATGCTTCACAAGACTTCTCAGACCCGGGAGCTCGTAGAAGCGACAGGGGCGAGTCTCTTATTTTTGCCTCCTTATTCTCCGGATTACAATCCGATTGAACACGATTTCGCAAATATCAAACGAAAACGTGAATATCACCTCGACTCAACACTTGAGGATATTATTCAAGAATATGCAAATGTCTAATTAATTCTAAGGTTTACCATAGTTTTACATTTTTATTTTTTCCACTGATATGGTATACTCTTTAAACCAGTTATGGGTGACACAGCTACGAGCGGTGCCAGCCGTTTCTGCCACCCTTCCACCGTAGCTGGGGGATAAAGAACTGGGACTGAATAATCTAATGACTGGTAAGCCTTATTTTTTCGAGAAATCAATACAACAGAAAGTAAGTCGGGATACAAAGATAGAATCTTCAACCTTGACGAATTCCATATCTTTCTAAGATGAGGAGTCCTATGCCTGAAAATCACACCCCAATCACGGGCGAAAATTATCGTTTTTATCATACTTCCTGTCTTGATATGTCGGAATGCGAGGATAATTCTATCGCCCTGACAATTACTTCACCTCCTTACTGGAACGCTATTGACTACGATACCCACACCAGTGATAATGAAGCGTGGTATCGGGAGCGGAACTATGACGGGCTTGGAAAAACATACAAGGACTGGCTCGCAACACTTAAAAAGGTGTTTCTTGAAGTCTATCGGGTGACAATTGATGGTGGGTTCTGTGCTATTGTTATCGGGACAATCCTCCACAAAGGCAAGCACTATCCAGCACCTTTCGACTTAACAAGCCAATTAAGCGATACCGACTGGAATTTCCACCAAGATATAATCTGGAATAAAGTCACCGGCGGTGTGAGGCGTGCTGGTTCGTTTATCCAACACCAAAAATCTGGATACTACTACCCCAACATAATGACCGAATACATACTCATATTCCGTAAAGGCGATAAACCCAGATACGGTTCACAGCCTACGCTCCCAATAGACGACGTATTCAAACGTGATATAGCCAATTCGGTTTGGCATATTGCACCCGTGCCACCGAAAACGATCGACCACCCGTGTCCATTCCCCGATGAACTCGTCCGACGCTTGGTGCTACTCTATTCTGAAGAAGGTGATGAAATACTTGACCCTTTTTTAGGAAGCGGACAAACCGCTCGGGGAGCCTTGAGATTCAAACGCAAATGTGTCGGATACGAGATAGAATCGAAATATATTGAATTAACGTGTCAACGTCTGTATGAAGAACCGAGACGGAAATATCACCTCCTACCAAAGGTAGAAAAACAAGAAGTGCTACCTGAAGATCAAATGACGATGTTCGATTCGTAAATACAAGGGGCAGAACAGTGGCACGAAACCAACAAATGTCTTTGTTCCGAGAGACAGAGACCGAAGACTACCAAAAAACGGAGGAAGAAACGACGAACTTCGACATAGAGAGGAATTGCTTCAAACACTTGCAGGAAAATCTGAGTAATGAGGCAAAAGCGGAGTATGAGACAGGAATCAAGCACCTTATTGAAAGATATAACACGGCAATCTATGAAAACAGGTTTACCGTGGGCGGTGTCGTTGAGGTTTTTACCTTAGCATTGATGCGATCTACTGGGATAGAAATTGAAGGTTGCGGGTCAGAGGCACAAGGTGGGGATTTGATACTTCCCAATGGACGTATGTTTTCTCTGAAAAGTTCTTTTACAAGAGGTGGGAGCGTTATTCTCGTCAACACCAGGGGGGACAGTGGCACAGATTGGGAAACCGCGACGCTTTTCGTTCTATCTAATGTCGGAATTGTCTATGGGGACCCGGATATGGCACAAGAAGATGATCTCAATCGGGTTTCAGATAATTTACAGATAAAACGCTCAGCTCTTAATCGCTTTGCGCAAGACCCGTTGAATCTCATCCCAATGGAAATTCCTTTGAAACCTCCAACAGAAATGGCAGACTCCAGTATGAAAGCCAGCGACGCTGTTGCCCGACAACTCATGAACGAACTTAACATGCACACGCTACGAGATCAGATATAAATCGACAGAACGTGAGATAGAGATAGCCTAATTCGGTTTTATTCGCAACAGTCAATTAAACTGGGCGAAATCTGGAAGATTGCGTTCAAAAAGGTAAGCCAACTTCGCAAACACAGCCCGATCCCCCGGCAGGTTATCGACAACCACAAAGAAGAAATGGCTTTCTGGCGTAAATTCGTAGTCGAAGATCGAATTGAAGTTGTAGGTGATCTCATCTTGCAGCCGTTCATCTACACGTTCCACGAAAATTCGCCAACCGATTTTTTGGGTAAATTGGTAATTACTGCGAAGCCGTAAAATGAGCGTGTTTCGATGTACGCGCCAAAAGAAATTATCGAGATCCAGATTGATCGTGAACTTGCCGAGAAGGTTGATGCCCCCGGAGAAACTGGTGAATCGATTGAATTCATCTCGACGGGTGCCGAAACGATTGATAACCCCCAATTGCCCCCACGGTGCCTGATAATCAATCTCTGATCTGATGAACTTTGTATCGAAAAGTTGACCGACCTCGCGAAGTCGACCGAATCCACCGGAAGTGAAAAAGTTAAACCGCCCAACGTCAATGTAGAAACGCGACTCGCTCAGTCGTTCCCTTAACAACCTTTGCGCATTGGTTTGATAGAAATGGCGTGTATCCACCCAAAAGGATTCCACGAAATGCGCCTCTGGAAACTCATATCTATACCTGAGCCGTGCGCGTGCCAGACGGAACGCCTCTTCTTCAAGTCCCATTTCGTTGGGACGAAAGCCGTCCTGAATCTCTTCAAACTGAACCTCGCCCAGCCACCCTTCGTGAATCCATTCCGTGGCGGTGTGGTACGCCCAGTGCATCTCGCCATCAACCCAATCTATGGCGTACTGAGACGCTGCAGTCCAGTCTCGATGCAATCCAAATCGCCCATTGAGCGATAGGAGGGCGACATCTCTATCGGCTTGGTGTTTGTGGATTCCCATTGCACCGATGACAGTCCGTTCACCAATGTCATGATTGATCCGTCCGGCTAAGAGATTCACCTGCTTTTTCTGATCCGCATCGTATCGGTCGATCATTTTGCCGTAGGTATTGATGACAGCGAAATTAGAATTGCCAACTTTGCCTGTCGTTTTCGCACCCACATCAATTTCTTGGACGCGCCGGGTATAGAATAGGTTCAGCGGCAACTCAAATAACTCAGCACCCTCCCTGAAAAACGGACGGCGTTCTGGAAGGAATAACTCTCGATCACTTGAGATGTTAATTTGCGTCGGATCGCTCTCCAACTGTGAAAAATCGGGATTCAGCGTCACATTCGAGGTGAGGTGCGTTGACATCGGGAGAATTACGTCTACCCCGCCATTAAGGTCGTTGGGACGATTGACGAGCGCACGATAGCTGCCATACGGAAGTATACCGATCTTTTGTGTTGTTTTGATCTTTTCTAAATTCAGTCCGGTCAAATCGCCGAACTCTGAGACGCGTGAGAAAAAAGCCGTCTCTGCCCATGAATGGGATTGACCATTTATCGGACGCACCCGCCAAAAATTGATGCCCCAGGTGGTGTTACGCCGATTAAAACGAACCTCATTGAATGGAATCGCAAATTCGGCAGTCCAATTGTCCTTGTGTTTTTTTACTTTCACCTCCCACTTTGCGTCCCAACTCATGTCAAAGACGCTTTCATTGCCGACTCTCTCATCCGCTTGTGTGCCGAGTGTATTGACTGCAAAGATATAACAGTTGCGCTGGTCGTGATAGGTATCAAGCATCACCTCAATACAGTCGTTCTGCCAGACGAAGGAGTCACGACGTGTCATCGTTTCTCGGAGATTCTTCATGTCTGGCTCCTCACAACGCACGCCGATATAGAGCATGTTTTCATCATACAGCACCCGAACTTCGGTGTCTAATTCAGCCCTATGTGTTTCTCCCTCCTTTGCTCGGAAGAAATTGGTTGCAATGTCGGCGTGTTGCCAAACTGGGTCTGTAAGTTCGCCATCAATAACGGGTGGGTTCTCCGTCAAGGTTGCCCGAAGGGTGCGTCTTGTACTTTGCGTCTTTGCAAAGAGTGGCGTGGTCGCCAAGAGCAGTATCGAAATCCAAATGAGTGCGTGTGTCCACTGCACCCGTCCAATTTGTTCCATTGTCCCCTCATTCTTTTATAGTGTGTGTTTGTGATGTGTTTAGCAGTTTTGCGAATTAAATCAAATCTCCTTCATCAGGGATATAACCCACACTGACGAAAATTCATCAGAAAATTTGTCTATAGTAAGGGGTTAGGGGGTTGCGTCTTGAGTAAGCGTAAGTAATTACAAGATTCGCCATAGTAAGACACGCGGAGGGCATCTACGGCGTAATACGTATTATGGTGAAACTTACAATTATGTTTACACCTACCCTTAACGAAGGAGCGTTTGTAGTAGGGCGATTCATCGCCCGTCGTATTAATGAAGTGTAAAAGTATTTTTCTAATTCACCATAGTTCACGATACTGTAGCGAAACCGCAGCACAATGTTGGTGTGTCTACTTTTCGCATCCAAGCCGTCCGCTGCCTCTTCGCTATGCTCTACGACCTAATCTTTTGTTTCTGATAGTTTACGCATTGCGGCAAGGTATAACGCTTTGCTTTGATTTTCGAACGGTCCCGGATTGTTCGGGTTTTCTGGAAAGTCTGAGAACAGACTCGCTTCACTGACTTCCTCAAGGTCAAGTGGATGACCTAACGCCTCTATTTCTCCCAAATAAGCGGCTCCCCAGTATTCGAGATTGAACATGAAACAGTGGATGTAACACAGCACTTCAAGATTTTTCAACGTTGCACCCGTCTCTTCCAGAAGTTCTCGGTGTGCAGTTTCTTCAGCCGTTTCCCCGGGTTCGGCGCGCCCACCCGGCAGTGTCCAAATGTCGTTATCACGCCATTTGCAGAAGAGTATCTGGTGCTGTTGATGTGCGAGACAATTGACAAACTCAATTTTCCCTACATCTGCTGGTGGTTCTCCGAAATAAAGTAACATGTAGCCATCTTGTTCCTTGACTTTTTGAACCATTTTTTTCCTCTCTAAATACGAAAATCTACTATAGGTAGTATTCTGTCATACGTCCATTGCTGCCGTTACGAAGATAATCCGATGGACTGTCAAGCAAGGATTTGGATGAATAGAAACTACGCGATTTGACTGGATTTAGCTGCATTCCAAAACTTGGGAATACCAAATTCATGAAGAATGTCTCCATGAAATTAAGAGACAATCGAAAACTACAGAGCGTTTGTTCAATCGCTTCAGCCTGCTTTTTTAATCGTTTCCGCGCACGACTCAGGCGGCTCTTAATTGTGTTCTGAGATACGCCTAAAAACTTGCTAATCTCTTCGCAGGTCATTTCAGCGAGATAGTAAAGACGGATCACTGTCCGGTCAGCCTCTCGGAGTTTATCAAGGAGTTTTTGAATCAAGGCGCGATCCGATTCCCTTCCTCTTTCCTTCTGCTGTTCTGCTGTATACTCGGTATAACACAATTCTGTGAGTTCCTCGGGATCGGTTGATGTTAGCGACTGTAGTTGCGGTTGAGTGGCTTGTTTTCGGAGCCACGTGACGCACAGATTATTGGCGATGACATAAAGCCATTTGGCAAATCGGTCTGGGCGTGTCAGTGTATCGAGTTTTTGATACGCTGCGAGGAAAACCTCCTGCGTAATGTCTTCTGCGATGTGAAAATCGCCGATTTTTCGCCAAGCAAGCGCGTGAATCTGCGATTGATATTTCTCAACCAAAACGGCAAAAGCGTTATGATCGTCTTCCAGAGTGAGTTGAACCAATTTATCGTCGCTATGTTGCATAGGACTCCTCCATAAGAAATCTTTCTTCTGAGATTAAAGACGAAAATTGGGGAGCGAAAAGTTGCACCTTTAGAAAAAAAATACATTTAAAAAAAAAGACTAATTTTTTCGATTTCCTGTGTGAAACATGACGGTATAGAAAGTATAACCTACACGGGAGAAAATGCATCAGAAAATTTGGCTATCAACTCTCGGAATTCGTGTGAAAAATCGTACAGGATGGCTTAAATTTCGCGTTTAGCAGTGTAAAACTGCTTTAGTCGTGGGCACTGTAGGGAGTAGGTCAACTATTATTTGCTCCGAAAATTAATCCTGGATTTCAAAACCTATGTTTAGAAGGATTTCTTTTGATATATTTCTTTTACAACAGTTTCGATCGTTGGTTCTTCAATCTTTATGTCACGCGGATGAAGGTGGTCCAAGATTTTTTGAATGATATCGATTGCCGAAATTTCATTTTTGTCAAAAGAAATGGTTAAGGAGTAGTCGTTTCGCCGTGTGAATTCGAGTTTAGCAATCTTTAGTTGGTCACGAATACCGTCTATATCAACGCGCTCATAAAGATCGACCTGAATTTTTCGTTCTCTGGCTAATTCATCTTTTGCCTTTTGTAGGTCTCCATCAAAGATAATCTTCCCTTGATCAATGATGAGGCTTCTTTGGCAGAGATACTCGATGTCACTGAGGTCGTGCGTTGTTAGGATCATAGTTGTTCCGAGACTTGCATTCATCTCTTTAATGAATTCCCGGATATTCGATTTCACTGCAACATCGAGTCCAATCGTGGGTTCGTCCAAAAAAACGACGGGTGGATTATGCAATAAAGACGCAGCGATGTCACACCGAACTCTCTGTCCCAGGCTTAATTTTCGGACGGGGATGTGAAGTAAGGGACCGATACCTAACACCTCTTTAAACTTTTTTAGTTGCTCTTGGAAATCTGTCTTGCTGACTTCATAGATGTCTCTGAGAAGGGTAAACGCTTCAATGACGGCTATATCCCACCATAACTGGGTACGTTGTCCAAAAACAACGCCAATATTTTTCACATGCTGCTGTCTCTGTTTGTAAGGCACAAGTCCATTCACCGCCACTTTTCCGTCCGTTGGGGTGAGGATGCCTGTTAAGATTTTAATCGTTGTCGATTTGCCAGCACCGTTTGGTCCAATGTAGCCGAGGATTTCTCCCTGCTCAACATGAAAACTGATTTTATCTACTGCTTGAACGAATTCGTATTCTCTTTTAAAAAGGTTGATGAAGGCACCTTTCAATCCTTCCTTGCGCTTGAACGTTTTATAACTTTTGGTTAGGTTTTGGACCTCTATTAAAGCCATCAGATACTCCTTTGAGTGATTAAGAACCGGAACTTTCGTACCTGCGCACTCCTAAATTCCATACCAGAGTCCCTATTCCCCAAGTTAGAAGGGCGATGACAGGGGTTAAGTAGACGTGAAGGACGTAGTCCTGTCTGCCTAAAAAGAGCGTTGCAGGATAAAACGAAGTAAATGCCAAAGGCAATATCCAACTCAGGAACACTTGTAATGCCGGGCTGTAAATGGTAATGGGATATTTCGCGAATTCACGGACGGTCATTAGGGGCCAGGCAAGTGCCCCTGTTGGGTCCTTTATCCAGAAGGTCAAGCTCACCAAAATAAGCACCAACCCTGTAAAAATGAGGGTCGCTGAGAGTACCAGTCCGAAAAAAATGAGGCACTCAAAGGTAGATAATGACATATTTAACTTCGCTGCAGCGTAGAATAGGGCACCGACTCCCATCGCCAAGGTAGAAAACGAGCCGATGTCCAATCGTTCAATGATAATCTGGAATAGAGGTGGCAATGGGCGAAGCAACACGCGATCAAAATTTCCATCAAGAATGTAAAAGCGTCCCAACTGGATTAGATTTGAAAAGAACATCGAAAACAGCGCAATTGAGGTTTGGGCAAACCCATAAATAAAAAGAATCTCCCCATAACGCCAGCCATTGATATCCGGAATATGGTTGAAGATTATTAAAATAAAAATCAGAGAAGTGATCTGAGTCGAGAGGGCGAACACCATCTGGATCAAAATATCTGCTCGATAGGCGAGTCTACCTTTGAAATACTGTCCAAAGTAACGAAGATAAATTTTCCCATAAAAGAAGAGTCGAGGCATTGACATAAAGTTTAACCCCCTTGTATCGTCAGCTTTCGCACCGAGGTCTTGAACAAAAAGAATCCGGCTATGGATAAGGTAGATGCCCAAATGACTTGGACAGTCAACGCACTAACTGTTTCTTCGACACCTAATCGACCCAAATAGATCTGCATCGGTATATAGAAAATCATTTTGAATGGCAGGTAATCTAATATTGAAACCACCCAGCTCGGAAACATTACCAACGGTATCAAGGTCCCTGATAGCAGTTCAATGCTCGCGGTTGTAGCAAAGAGAACGCCCGCATTATTTTCTATATGGAAAGTGGTGAGACCGACCAAAAAAGCAATTCCAGCGTAAATCAAAACTCCGAATATTAGACTCATAATGAATGGCACTGGGCTATCGGGGGGTGTCAATCCAACCCATAACGCCCAGATCGTTAAGACGGTAGCACCTCTAAAAAGAAGTTGAAAGAGAATACCTCCAAAAGCCCGAAAATATATGTATAGCTGATAACTCACAGGCTTTAAGAGATTCATAATGAGTCCTCCACTATGATACTGACCGCTCATCTCACGAGAAATCCCCCGGAAAGTTCATTGATAATAAACCGAAATACACCGGCAATCGCTACGTATGTGACCATATCGTCTAAGGAATACCCGCGAATCGTCCTACCATCCGCCAGAATCGCCTTCCAGAGAAAATAATTGACAATTATTATCAGAAGATATTCCGTTAAGACTAAGAAAAAGTGGGCACGGTAGCTTAATCGATCAATAAAACGGATTTTGCTAAACCGCGTATAAATTCTGAAGCGTGTCCGAAATTTTCTGAAGTGTGCCATTGCGATCTGTTCCAATATAAAATGTTAGAGATTCCACAGATAAGAAACTTTGGCAACGATGACCCGATTTTCTAACCGAAGCCTTCTTGTCAACCCCCCCCGACTTTCATTGTAAGCCAGAAAGAAATGGCTTTTGGGACTGTATTCCCAGCCAATAAGCCCGCTGATAAGATATCTGAGATCCGTTTCTTTTTTGCTATAATGTGTTTGACCCCAAAAGGCTTGTGTAGATAACCGAAAAAAGAAGTCCCTGGTCAAAAGATAAGTGACTCGGACGGAATTGGAAATAAATTCTCCATCTATTTCACCGACTGGGGTTGAAGTTTGGGCAACTGCAAGCATTAATTCAAGAGTCAGATTATTTTTCGGGCGCAAGGTGCTTTGGATGTCAAAACTTCTTTGCTCTCCAACATACTTTTGGGCAAAATTATAGAAATTACCCATACCTATCTGCAAAGTCGTGAAAAATCGCTTGGCGGTATCCGTCCGAAACATCAATTTCGCTTCTCTTGTCCAGAAAACCTCTGTCAACTCCGCTTCTCTTGCATAATTGAAAATGAAATCAACTCGCTCCAAAAATAGCTCCCGAAATTTTACCCGGGACCAAACACTATTTGACAAAAGTAAAAGATCTGGATCAAACCGTGGGTTTATTTGAAGGTTTGGGTGTTGACGCTTCCAATCCGAAAAGTACGGGGCGGTGTATAGCCCTTGGGATAGACGGCTACCGGTGCCTATAACGAACTTTTCATGCCCTAACACAGCGAGACGCGGGGTGTATTCCAGCTGCGTTCCAACGTGCTGCCAACCGCGATGTGCCTCCTTTTGAATGAAACCTGTCTGGTTTACCGAAAACTCCGCCTCAATCCGCTCCATAGAGATTTCCGCGTTAAAGAGGTCGGTTCCTCTGGTAATGGTCAGCAAATACGCTCGCGGTAGCCGCCTATCTCCAGTGTTCCAACTTTGGGCGATTTGTCCTGTGAGGATAAGATTTTCTCCTTTTGCAATACTGGTATCCAATCCAATAACGCGGCTTTTTTCCTCAGTTATCTCTTTTCCAGCGTATATAATACCAACATTAGATTTTTCAAAAAGATCCCGCTTTGCCCGGAGAACGGTGAACCCTGCGGTTTCTCTCGTTGCAGTTCCCTTTTGGAGACCAAAATAGTCCCAGTTTCCGGTCCTACTTGAAATGATCCCTAAGGTGTAATCTCCTATCTTGCCGGTGGCATTAGTGCCCCACAGGATATCCCCCTTGCTACCAATCCGCCGACTGTAGTAAAGTTCCAAAGGCGTTGCGAAAACGCTATTGCCCTGAATGAAAAATGGACGTTTTTCTGGAAACCGGATGGGAAATCGAGTTAAGTTGATTTCCAATTGGTCTGCCTCCACTTGGGCAAAGTCCGGATTGACGGTTCCACTTATCCTAAGTTTATTCGTGAGTCTGTATTGAAAGTCAAGCCCTATATCT
>JAPOOP010000726.1 GCA_026713385.1 Candidatus Poribacteria bacterium
AGAACACACCACGACTTTTCACCGACCGCCTATTCATTCGCTAAACTCTCACTATGTCTCCTTTAAGTCCACCGACCCGCGTGCCTATACCCGAAAAAATCAGACTGCGTACCATCCTCATATCGTTGTTACTCTTGCCGCTCATCTACAAATGGCATATTGAATGTGAAGCCCTCCGATACACCTTCCCGACGTTGATGGCACCCTTTTACAGTGTTGTTTTCACACTACTGGTCATCGCTGTGTTCAATATAGGCGTAAAAAAATATGCGGCGAAGCACGCACTGACAGGTGGTGAACTGATCACCCTCTACGTCCTGATGTCAATAACACTGCTGTTCATGTCTTACGACATGTTCCTGCCGCTCGTCTCAATTATCGTTCATGCTTTCTATTTCGGCACGCCTGAAAACGAATGGCGTGAGTTGTTTTGGGACTATCTACCGGACTGGCTGACAATCAACGATCCGAGAGTGCTTCGCGCGCTCTATCTCGGCGATGAACCGTTTTTTGAAACCCATTATGTGATGAAATGGATGATCCCGACCTTCTGGTGGTGTACATTCACTTTCGCGCTTATCTTCGTGATGCAGTGTATCAATGTGATCATCCGCAAGCAGTGGACAGAACAGGAACGTCTTGTGTATCCGATTGTCGAACTCCCATATCAACTCGCCTACAACACAAACCGATTCCTGCGGAGCCGGGCGATGTGGTGGGGATTCGGCATCGCGTCAATCATCAGTCTTGTCAATGGACTCAACATCTTTTTCCCTTCAATTCCGGCTTTTCCGAATAAACACATCCCCCTCAACGCCTTATTCACTGAAAAGCCGTGGACTGCCTTTCTTCAGGGTGGAAACGCAATTATTGTCTATCCCTTCGCTGTTGGACTCGGTTTCCTGATGCCGCTTGAATTGCTGACATCGTGTCTGCTCTTTTTCTTTCTTTATAAAGTGCAATACTTCATCACCATCCTAAGCGGATTAGAGAACATCCCCGGCTTTCCTTATCCGTATGAGCAGAACATAGGTGCGTATATCGGCATCTGTGCAGTCGCAGTATGGGGCACACGCAAGCAGATCTGGCGGGCATTTCGCACAGCATTTTCCCAAAGGACGACAGCAGACGCGAAAGAACCGATGCGCTATCGAACGGCGTTTTTAGGTATCGTTTTCGGTGGGATATTCATCATCGGATTTGCGATGCGTGGTGGAATGGCAATGTGGATAGCGATTCTATTTTTTGCGGCACATTTTGTAACGATCGCCATGCCGCTGACGCGTATCCGAGCACAAATCGGTTTCCCGATTCACTCAACAACCTTTATTGGACCGCACCATAGTCTTGTAAGCGGACTCGGTACGCGACGGATCGGTGCACGTAATTTGACATGGTTCGCCCTCTTTTTCTGGTTCAACAGAGACAATCGGAGCCACCCGATGCCGCACCAACTTGAAGCGTTTAAACTTGCCGAGCGCGGCAACCTCGACGTAAAAGGGCTGTCTCGTCTGATGCTCATGCTGACAATCATCGCGATGCCGTTGTGCATCCTAATGTTGGTAGATACGTTCTTTGAACTCGGCGTTAATTCCGGCAAAGTAGGTGGACAGATTAACAGTTTCGGTGGACGGGCGTATCGCTTTCTTGACGGCTGGCTCACCTCACCGCAAGATGCAAATAGCGGTCACATCACCGCGATAACAATCGGTTTCTCTGTTACGCTTCTGCTTTCAGCGGTCCGCAGTCGGCTGTTCTGGTGGCCCATTCATCCACTCGGTTATGGCGTCTCTTTCCATCTTCACCTTTTTTGGGCGGCGTTTATCATCAGTGCACTCGCCAAATGGAGTGTGCTAAAATACGGTGGACTCGGTCTCTACCGGAAAATCGTGCCACTTTTTCTTGGATTGGCACTCGGTGATTTTGCCATGGGGAGTTTCTGGAACATCCTGAGCATTATTCTTGACAGACCGACATATACGTTTTACTACTAAACCAGAACCGTTAACTGACAGACTTTGACCATCGAATGAACATATACTAACGTGAGTTTGATAAAAGTACAAGTTGGGTTTCGCTACCGTTATTGACACAGAAAGTGTCTTGAAAAACGACATATCTTTCCACATTCTGTGATTTTTTCGGCGTATTTACCGCTCTACCTGTAGGAAACACCCAAGCAAAAACACCTACAGATTTATTTTCAAACTGGCATTATACTACAATCGTTGCTTGATACTTCCCCAAGTGGTCGTGAGCTTGTCTGCGGCGGAAACTGCTTGCGGTTTGCCAGCCGTCTCGCCTTCACCGTCTCCCATTTCAATGTCATCAATATAAGCAGTCAGTTCAGTAGGGTGGTCCCAACCGAAGAAGATCCAACTTAGACTCGGATTCACGCCGCCTTTGCCCCCTTCGCCTCTAAAACCGAAATCATCAACGACTTGTTCATCATCAACGTAAAAGTCATAAGTTTTCTTTTTAAAGTCAAGCACGATGCGGAAATGATGCATTTCACCCAGTTCCGCCTGCCCCACCGCTTGTCCTGTAGTGCCGTCGAGTGCAGTGATAGTGGCATCCGGCGAAACATTAAACACGGCAGCACCTCCCCACTTGATGGCATCTCCACCGATATAAAACAGCATTGTGCCTGCACCCTTTTCCCGCTGCGTGAATAATGAAACATACTGCGTTCCATCATGCGTACCTTTGAAATTTCTGGTGACCATCGTGTTTTCTGTGACCAGAACGCTTTTGCCTGTGTCACCACGCTTCACCTCGCTTCCAATTTGGCAAGTTTTTTGGTTCATTGCTGTTTTCCAGTCATCTTGCCCAGCGATGTCACCATCCTTGAAGTTGTCAAAATTCTCACTGTACCACACGTTACCAAACGCATTGACTCCTAAAAACAGGAGTCCGAAACTGAATGCCAAAGTTCGCTTTAACGTTATCATCATGAGCCTCCTGAAAGTTTTGTTATTGTTCTCTATCACGTCATCCATTGCGGTTTCTATGTCAAGGAATTGGTACCGGGAACGCGGTCTTCCGCCATTTGTGAACAGGTCGCGACAGATACGTCTATTATACCAGACTTCTGACCAAAGTCAAACGTTTTTTAAAGGGTGCGAGGCAATTTATGGTGAATTATGAAAATAACTCTCACTGCGAGGCAATTTCAATAGAAGCGAAAACCCGCCAATCTTCTGGTGTATATATTACCATAAATAGATCTGCCGCGAAAACTAATTGACTTCACCAAAAGTATGTGCTAATCTATTCTTGGAAATCAATATCCTATATCTCCGCGAAAGGTTAAGTTAATGGAACACTGGATCACAGAACTTGCTAACGGGTTACCCAGTCTGGCTCTTTTTGCAATAATAGCGGTAACACTTTACACACTCGGCAAAGGTGCGGATTGGCTCGTCGATGAAGCCGTCATCCTTTCAACCCGATGGGGTTTAGGAAAAGCGGTCATCGGTGCGACGATTGTGAGCATCGGCACCACAACTCCAGAGGCGGCAGTCTCTGTTCTCTCGGCAATACAAGGAAAACCGGGGCTTGCACTCGGCAATGCAGTCGGTTCAATTATTTGTGACACGGGACTCATTCTCGGATTGGCATCCCTCATCGCTCCACTACCCCTCAATCGTCAGTTGACTTCACGGTTGTCAAACGTACAGGTAGGTGCAGGTATCCTGCTCGTGCTTGGCTGTTTCCCGTGGACCTCCCCAGCGAAAGTCTTTACGCAAGGTGGTGTTTTACCACAACTTGTAGGGGTCGTCTTCGTCGTCCTATTGGCACTATACATCTATCAATCCATCCGATGGGCAAGTGCCGCGGGCGCGAATCCTGAGAATGGAGAAGAAGTGGACGCAGAAGAAGCAAGTGGGATCGGAACACTTCTTAAACTCATCGGGTCAATTGCTATCATCGTCGTCTCTGCGCAGGTTCTGATTCCGACGGTGAGCATCATGGCAGAAAGGATAGGTGTCCCGAAACACATCATCTCAGCAACACTCGTTGCGTTCGGGACATCGCTTCCAGAACTGGTGACAGCAATAACGGCAGTCAGACGCGGACACGGTGAATTGGCAGTTGGTAACATTATCGGTGCCGATATTCTCAACGTCCTTTTTGTTGCGGGTGTCTCCGCTTCCGCAACACAAGGCGGTTTGCGGGCAGACGGTCAATTCTTCCAGTTCCTGTTCCCAGCGATGCTGTTTATCCTCATCGTTTTCCGGTGTGGAATCTTCGTATCGGGCGATCAATTGAAACGTCCGTTCGGGATCGTACTGGTTTGCACATGGCTCCTGGTGACAATCCTGAGTTATGTCCTTTCGGTTGAAATGCATTAATAGTTGTCGGTTCGGATTTTCTCCGAAAATCCTTTCAGTTATCGGTTATCAGTTAAGAGGGTATCTTTAAACGAAAACCTCTTAACTCTACGCAAGCCTATAGAGGCTTGCGGGACAATGCGAGGCAAACTGAAAACCATAAATCCAATGACTGATAATCACAATGAAACATCGTAATTCTTGACAAATTTGTGAAGAAGTATCATAATACAATGCCAAGTTTCGACCACTTTTCCATAAGGCTCAAAAGGAGGCATGACAATGCATAACGATCAATCCCCTGCGAAGGAAGTTTACCGCGCCCCGGCTTTCGCGGATTTCAAACCTGAACTTTCGGCTCCAGGTGCGACCCCTGAAAGATTGGCACATTTAAGGGAACACGGTTTTGTTATCATCAATGACTTTGTCGACAATCCGTGGATTCCGATCCTCCGAGA
>JAPOOP010000302.1 GCA_026713385.1 Candidatus Poribacteria bacterium
ACGATTCCGCGCGCACACGTGGATGTGGGTCTGCAGGTATTGGAGGCAGGTAAACACGTCTACAGCGAAAAACCGCTCGGCGTGGACACCGAAAGCGGAAAGCAACTGATTGATACCGCCGCTGAAAAAGGACTCCGTGTCGGATCGGCACCTGATACCTTCCTGGGCGCGGGTATCCAGACTTCTCGGCAAACATTAGATTCAGGGAAGATTGGGAGACCTATCGCTGGCACCGCCTTTATGTGCGGACACGGGCCCGAAGGCTGGCACCCAAACCCCGCATTCTTTTACGACATCGGTGGCGGACCGATGCTGGATATGGGACCTTATTATGTGACCGCACTCGTCAACTTGCTCGGTCCCGTCAAGCGCGTCGCCGCGATTACAGGCAAGGGGTTTGAAGAACGCGTCGCAACGAGCCAAGCGTTGGATGGCATGAAAATCCCTGTCCATATCACAACGCATCTTACAGGCACGATGGAGTTTGAAAATGGGACGATTGTCACGGCAATCATGAGTTTTGATATGTGGCGACAGAGCCTCCCCTGCATCGAAATCTACGGCGAAACTGGATCAATGACGGTTCCTGATCCGAACGGATTCGGCGGTCCCGTCAACGTCTGTCCAGCAGGCGGCGATTGGGAAGAAGAGGAGATCTCGTTCCCGAATAACGCTCGGATGATTGGGGTTATCGACATGGTGTCCGCTATCCATTCAGGACGCATGCATCGTGCAAACGGTGCGTTGGCATATCATGTGCTTGAGGTGATGCTCGCGTTTGATAAATCCTCGGAAACGGGTGAGCATGTCGTCATCGAAAGCACGACGGAACGTCCCGATCCTGTCCCCATCGGTTTGGAGGAATGGGAAATAGATTGAATATATGGCAGTCAGCGGTCAGCGGTCGGTGGTCAACCATCAGCGGTTAGCGGTTAACGATTGGATATGGAGTGAACGGCACACGGAGTGTGCCTACTACTTTTAAAAAGAAACCCAACATCTTATTACATCGACAGCATTTGGATTGTTGGGTTTCGCTAAATCTATCTACACGGATAGGTCGTCGAAAACCGAAACACTCCCTATAAACAAGATGAATCTCTGTCTTTGCTCGACCCGATCTATTTTCTGTGTTGTCCATTAGGAAGCAGGAAAGTAAAGCGTGTCATTCACAAAAGGGATTAATGCTAAAGTTATGCCTTGGACCTGATTTTGGAACCTATCCATCTTACCATTTGTCAAAAACCCAACGGTGCCGTGTTCGCGAGCGGCGTAGGTATCATTGGCAAGTTCACCCATGGCGCGTCCTAATCCTTTTTCGATCAGAAGGTCTTCCGATATCGCACTCGGTAATTCATAAAGTCCTGTTGTGGCAAAACTGTCTCGATTGTGGTGGTCTAAAATATAAACGACATTCAAACAGAACCACCTCTCCTGCAATTGAAAAACGCCACCCTCAATGCCGACAAAAAATGTCGCGCCGAGGTTCTGTTGATCGTTTATTCGCTTGATGTTCTCGGCGCGATGTTTGGCACCTTCAAATACCGCATCATTAACAGGTTGCTCGGCAACACCTGTATCAACGTGTATACCTTCGACCTCTATCTGATCAAAAAATGTTAGAAAACCGTCCTGCACGCTCTGAATTTTTACTGGATTTTCGGAACCGACCAAGACTTTCATATCACCTCCAAGCCCTATAATAACGCAAGCCATTTGCTATAGACATACCACCCCTACGGGGTGCGATTACTCACATAAGCTATTTGCTATAGACATAGCACCCCCAATGAGGTTTAACAAATAAATTGGGTAATCTTGGATAACACGACGTGCGATGAATCGCACTACTACGAACAGTTTTGCTTGTCCCTTTGCCATTTATAACCCGTTCAGAAATTACCCGATTAAATACTTAAACTTCATACGGGGTGCGATTACTCACATAAGCCATTCTCTACAAATTAATCGTAATGTAGGTCTGCACCCGGAACAGAATCGCCACGGTGCCCCAGAAGGTCGTCACGACGAATTCACCCAA
>JAPOOP010000743.1 GCA_026713385.1 Candidatus Poribacteria bacterium
AGATGTGATTAATATAAAGACGAAAAAAGAGGCGAATTGGCGTAAATAAATTTTATTTAATTGGACGGGTTTATCAGAATTCCAAAGTCATCGCTACAAATGGAATAATTGGCAATTGCGAAACAGGCTCCTCTTTTGTAAAATTCTGACTGTAGCGTACTTCAAGTATGTTGTTGCGGTTATAAACGTTCCATACCTCAAGTGCCAACCCTAATTCCCAACCTTTATCCTCTAAACCGCCTAACAAACTAAATCGAAGACTCAAGTCCAATCGGTGATACGGCGAGGTGCGCTTCCACTCTCCGTAAAGCGGTCGCCACTTTTTTTCCTTGGTCCGAAAGTTCGTAAAGGCGGTGCGACCAACTAACGGAGCATAAAGGATGCCGCTCTGGTATTGCCACTTCGCGCTTATATCAAATGTGTCGATGAGTGGCACTGACAAAAGGAGCTCTTGCGGGGCATTGTAACTCGTCGCGACAGTTAGCACATGCGGACTATTGTAGGTATAAAACCGGTGGAATTCTTCAGGAGAATCGCGGCGTTTGGAAACTGTATAAGCATACGCCACCCACCCGTTGAAGTTTGCGAAAATATCATGTTCTAAGGAAACCTCAAACCCACGCACAAATCCTTCCTGACCGTTCTGGTACTGTTTCGCATCTTTATTGTAGATAATGAGATCTTGTAGTGTTTTGTAATAGCCAGCGATATTCATTTGCGTATCGAAGGGTAACGTCTGTCTCAATTCAAGAACGTAATGCGTTGCCAGGCTCTGTTCGAGAGACGCATTTGGTGGTACACCCAGCACAGATTGATCTAATCGCGGATTTTGCGCGTAACGGCCATAACTGAAGTTCAGAGATGCATCTTGCCATGGAAGATTATAGTGGAGTTGTGCACGTGGCTGGAGGGATAGGTTATCCGTAAGATTAAAGTAGCTCGTTCGCACACCAAAAGTGCCCAGAAGGTCAGAATTGAATAGGTTCCGACTCGCTTGGAGGTACCCCTCTAAACGGTGAAGGTTTCGCGTCTCAGTGACGTAGACTTTCTCCAGTTGGTGCCGAATCCGAAACTCATAATCAGGATCTCCCTCTTCAACTCGGCGCGCGCCATCACTGATGACCGTTGAAGGGGTGCTTGAAAGCAAGTAGCCGAATTCTACAGTCTCATCGGGATTCTTTGAGGATGTGGTATAAGTGAAATCATTGCGGAGTGCGTAGACAGACGCTGCCGTCCGGTAGTAGTACTCTTCACCGAAAGCGAGTTCGTTTTCTGTAAACGAACGGGTGAATGACAGAATAGATCTAAATCGCGGCAATAAACGAGAATAGAAGTGAATTCCTTGGACATCAAAAGGGTTTTCTGAAATCGCGGGACCTCGAAGATCGCTGTCGTGAACTTCCCTCGCTCCCAAGTACAATTCAGATGCATCGTACGCGGTAACGGCGTTAACCACTATTCCATGAGTTTCATTGAGTTTGTAAACGCCCTTTAACTGATAGCTCCAAAAACGCGGCACCTCTCGAACCAGATCCTCAAGTTCCACTAATCTCGATGCCAATTCAAAAAAGGGTTCCAGATAACTGAGTCTGCCGAAAGCGTACCAATAGCCTTGCCCGGATAACGCCCTGTTTTCTAAGAATTCTTGGTCGGTGCTCGCCGATTTTCTGTCCTTTTCGTCTGCATCTCTACCGAATACCTGAGTATCGCCGAGAAGTATCTCCTTGGAAAGATGGAAAATAGATTTTTTATCAGTTTCGTTTGGAACATTCGCTGCGGGGTTCTCTCGGAAGGATAAAGCACCACTGAGGAAGCCTTCGGAATAGATAAAACTCGGTTTTAGCATTCCATCCAACCACCCTAAAGACTCCATCTTTTGTGGGCGGGAATGGATATCAATCACCGCCTGTGAGTCCGCTCCAAATTCAGCACCAAACCCACCCGGATGCACATCAATCTTTCCAAGAACCTCGGAACTCACTACCGAAACAATACCGAGTAGATGATAGGGGTATCCCAATGGTAATCGGTCAAAGTAGTAAAGATTATCTCCCGGCGCACCACCTCTAATGGAAAGGACGCCCATGAAATCGTTGACTGTCCCAACGCTCGGAAGTCGGGCTATCCCGCGAAAGGGATCGCCAGCACTGCCTGTCGCGCGCCTGAGCAAGTCTCCGCTCAATGTCCTTCGGGATCTTGTTTCCAATCGTGTCGTCTCGACTTTTATTTCATCTAAAATGACAACGGATTGTGATGCTTCATCCTTTTCAGCCTCTGATTCGGCGGTATCACCCGTATCGGTTTGCCCGAAGGCAGTCAAGGGTAGTATGAAAATTAGAAGGATTAATGCCCGTTTCAGGTTTTTGTCTCCTCGGCAAAACGTCTAAAATTCCGCTGTAATCCCCAAATAGGGAATAATAGGTAATTGGTTAACATCTTCACGCTCAGTGTAGTTCTCGCTATACCTGTAATCGAGCAAATTCTGTCGGTTATATGCGTTTAGGAGTTCCAAAAAGGTGCCGAGTTTCCATCCGTTAAACTCGAAGGTTTTACTGACGCGCAGGTCGAGTCTGTGATAGGGAGGTAACCGATCAGAGTTGGTTTCAGCATAAATGGGGACGTAAATAGGTTCTCCGTTTCTCGGATCAAATCGGATCGTTGCGTCTTCAACAGGTGTATATGGATTACCAGTGCGGTACTGCCACTTCGCGCCAAACTCCCACGTAGGCGTAAGGTTGTAACTTACGGCGAACGTAGCAACGTGTGTCTGATCAAACGAATAGAGGCGATACGGATCATCCACACGATCGCGGCGTTTAGAGAGGGCATACGCGTAGGAAATCCAAGTGAAAAATCGGTCGCCGCCGCGGTGCCGTAGAAAAATCTCGGTGCCTTGCGCATAGCCGACCCCTTGATTGAGATAACCGGCTTCTTCGTCAACAGTCACTAAGTCGGCAAGATCTTTGTAATAGGCTGCCATTTTGATTTCTGTATCTGGTGAAAGTGGTCGCTTAAGTTCAAGAATGTAATGACTTGCCTGACTCGACTTCAAGGCGGGGTTACCAATACTTGGAGAGAGTTGTGGTGGCAGCGGGGTCTGATTGTAAACGCCATAGGCAAATTGGAGTTCAGAATTGTTGGGGAGTTCCACGAGTACACTGCCGCGCGGCTGGACAGAAAGCTGATCAATGCGATTGAAATAATCAAGTCTCAGTCCAAACACAACTGACAAAAACGGCAACAGTGTGTATCGGTCTTGCAAATAGGCTTCGACGCGATATCCGCGCACATACTCATCTAAGGATACTTTTTCCTCGAATCGGATGTCAAAGTCTACCTCACCTTCATCGGGTATCCGAGTGAAGGTCCCAGAGACTTGTCCGGGTTCAAATCCGAGGATTAGCCCGGATTCCAACCGATGCTTCGCGTTTAACTCATAAGTGAGATCTTCGCGAAGCACATAGTCTGGTGCATCAATCTCAAGTGAAAATGTTGGACCGAAATTGACATCAAATAGAAACTTTGAACGGGTCAATGATAAATAGGAGGTGAGCCTTTCTGTCAGGAAGGAGCGGAGATGGATTCCTGCGCCCTCAAAACCACTTTCAAAACTCGTGTTCCCTTGAAAATCTTCGTCTACATTTTCACCGTCCAACTTCAGGGCAAACTGATCACCAGAAGCAAAGAGATTAAAAAAGAATTGATGCTTTTCGCTGAAGTCGTAGCCCGCTTTCAGTTGATAATCCCAGAAACGCGGAAAGGCAGTGATCGCCCCCGTACCAAATGACAAGGATCCGATGAAAAGGTCAATGTAACTTCTGCGACCCGCGGCATACCAGTAGCCTTTCTCGCCGACTTTGCCTTGAAGCAATCCCTCCGAAAAGAGTAGATTGAGGTTAAATTTTCCACGTAAATGTGCTGGACTGCTGTCCTGTGAATAGATGTCAATTACGGCTTGAGAATCCACACCATACTCGGCACCGTAGCCACCAGCATAGACATCAATCCGATCGATAATTTCGGAACTCAGGGATGAGACGATCCCGCCGAAGTGGTACGGATAGCCGACAGGCACTCGGTCGAAATAATAGAGGTTATCTTCATCGGAGCCGCCACGAATATAGAGGGCACCGCTAAAATCGTTTGCGACACCGATACCGGGAATTGCTGGAAGGGCACGAAGGGCATCACCCGCTGTACCGGGGAGACGCGTAATTTCCCGTGCCTGAAGGCTTTTTTTGCTGACGGTCTTCGGGGCACTTTCGCCGGTTATCTCGACTTCCTCAAGACGATACTGTGTTGTTTCGACATAGATTTCAGGTGCCAGCGTCTCTTCTTCCGTAACAACAATAGAGATGCGTTGCGACAACTCAGTATCGGGCACCGTGGTAATTAAAGTATAGGTTCCTGTGGGAATAGCACTAAAAACGAACTTTCCATTTTCATCAGTTTTCTGACGTGTGTCAATTTCAACGATGAATACTTCTGCCCCTGCTAATGGTGCTTTCGTACTATCGTTATAAACAGTGCCCTGAATTGTTCCTGTCTGGGAAAAGGCAACTGCGGGAATCCACAATACCATTAGTAGGCATAAAAGAGTCTTCATGAAAATTGGCAACTCCTATCCGTGTTAGAAAATTGTATGCAATATATTCAACGTGAGTTCGGTTTGAGGGTTTACAGCATAAGAGCAGGGAGTTCGGTTGCCTCTATTCAGTAAGAAAAAGGAGGAGAAACAGAACATGCGAACGCCATGTAAGTCCTGTAAACAGCGTCTATTCATTGCAACGTGCTTAGACGTTCTCTGATAGTCTTGTGTGGATCTCACAATTTTTATATAAAGTATACAATTTTTCTTTTTGGAATTGCCAAAGAAATGTGGGATTTTTAGTTTTTTGGAAGGATGAAGGGCGGGCAGCGTTGCCCGCCCTTCGTGTTTTTACGTTAGCGCGCAACCGCGTCAGAACCGAGATTTTCCTGAATCCACGCGCGGAGTGGAACATCCTTTTCACCGGGGGATGTAAAGCCGTGTCCACCTGTGCTTTTGCCCATAATCTGTTGACGAATCGGATCAGAGCATTCCATGTAATGTTCCACCGTCATGTCATCCCGCGGCTGCAACCACCGGTAACTGTAGCCGTAGAACAGCACTTTACGGGTGATGTCAGAGGTATTCCGTCCTGCGGAATGCCAGAGCCTGCGATCGAAAAAGACAGCCGTTCCCGGCTTGGCGAATACAGACGTTGCACCCTCGGGGTCCGCCGTAGCGTCATCGGGCATTTCTAACGTATTCGATTTCTGGCTACCCGGCACTACGGAGAAATTACCGCGTCCGGGCACAGATGTATCGGTGAGGAAAAATGCGACTTTCAACGATACACGGGGTCGCGGGTTTCCCTCCAATTCAAAGTTGAGTCTACCACTATCCTGGTGCCAACCGAGGCGTTGGGATTTGTCGCGCTCTTCAGGCGGCAGCGGTGGCAGTACAATCAGATGTGAATGGTAGAGTTTGATGTTCCACCCTAAAATTCCCCAGACCTTTGGGAATGTCGTGTGCCAGTCAAGAAGTTCAATAAAGTTTTCGTCTCTGCCGACAAAATCGAGGAGGTTGAAACGTGCATCGGTCGGGAGTTCATTTTTGCCCAGATGCTCTGCCCCGACTCGGTCAACAGCGGCGATTAACTTATCGACCATCTCTTGCGGGATGGCATCCTCAACCGCAAAGAAACCGTTGTCTTCAAATTGCTGTTTTTCTGTTTCGGTCAAACAGTGTTCTAAACATAGCGGGTTCATCGTTTTCCCCTATAGAAGCGACTTGAGGTCGCGGTACTTGAGTTTACGAAAAGTTTACACTGAATCTAAATTTTGGTCAACACGAAAAATACCTCTAACGAAAAGGTAGGAAACTTTCAGACGCCACTTGCTTTGATCGCTTTACTGCACGCCACCGCCGCCAGAAATTCACACTGGCACTGAAAAGAAATCCAATACCGATGACCCCTGCGGTTATACCGCCTATCGCCAACTCAGGATTTACCATAATACTATAAACCCCTCCACCGATAAGCAGCGCAGCAATAAGCGTATCTTTAAGGCTGTTCTTTTCTGTCCGTTTTTGAAGGAGACGCAGGTTACTTAACTTCCGTTGCTTTACATAGTCAGCAAGTGGTTCTATGGGGACATGCACCGACTCGGCTTGTCCGGGTGGCACCTCGCGTACACAGCGAAAACCGATATTTCCGGCGGTATAGTCTGGTGGGGCATGTAAACGATTGGCACACCGAAAATAGCGTTCTGCTGTGCTATCACGCACCTCTAACCATGATCCACCACGAAGGGATTTATGTTTATCATCCGTTCGCTGTTTAAGCATTGGACGTTTTGGATCAGGATAGGGTTGATACCAATCGGCAGTCCATTCCCAGACATTTCCTGCCGCGTCGCCGACACCGTAAGGGCTTGCTGTGGCAGGACGAACGCCAACAGGCGTAAGATGTGCAGTCAGAATCTGCAAAGTTTCCGCTGGCGTTTCTGTGGATTCAGATGCATCAGGAACAAAGACATTACCCCACGGATAAATCCGTCCGTCGGGACCGCGGCAGGCTTTCTCCCATTCTGCCTCTGTCGGTAGCCGTTTGCCTGCCCATTGTGCATACGCGCGACTATCATGCCAACTCACGTGAACAACCGGGAGATTTGCATCTTCAGGCGCGAAGTCGCCGTTTTTCCAATGTGGTGGTGGTGGGTGATTTGTTTCCTGCACGAAAGCCGCATATTCGGCATTCGTCACTGGATACTGCTCAATGAGATATGCCTCCAGAAAACGGATGTGCATCGGTGCTTCATCAAGTTTGGCATGCTCCGAATTGGCTAAGGCAGTGCCGTAGAACGCTTCAATATCGGTACCCATGATGAACGCGCCCTGTGGAATGAGCACGATTTTTAAATTTTCCTTGCGGGTCGGTAAGGCGGGTTTAGACATTGACGGGCCTTTCCGTATATCTGAAGAAACATCCAAGCAAAAACCCCCAGCAAAAACCCCTCCATTTCATTACGGGCTACGGTTTTGTTGCTATTTTCTATAGACATGGAAACCCTCCGATAGAGAGTTTTAGGGAATTCCGATAGTTAGAAAAACGTTTCGGGCTTGGGTTTCAATACTATCTTCTAATTTTCCTTCATTCTAAATTCCATGCCGCGGTGGCATATTTGGTTTCAGACAAAGTTTCTGCCTGTGCTCGCTCCATCATTGACAGTTCTCCTGCATTAAACGCAATTCCGATTTCAAATGTTTCACAGACAGCTTGGATGAGCGCGTCTCTTGCTATAAGATGTCCATCCACATTGATAGCAGTCGACTTTTCGCGGACGCTCTGTTGGACCTCCGGGTTCTTTGAAACACGCTTGAGGATAAAGGGCGGTGGTATATCTAATGAGATATATCCCTGAAACAGTATCCCGCCTCGGTTACGTCTCACAGAAACACCCGCTAACTTCTTGTCGCCAGACATAACGTCATGCTCAGCAGGATTTGTCAAGCAGATATTTGGAGCGACTTGGGTGGAATCGGGGCATGCAGCGTAGCACCGCGCGGGGACACCGAGTTTCTGAAACGCCTTGACGAGAGATTGTCCAATGCATTGATATGCGTCGGAAATACCCATCTCTGCGGCAGTTCGTGGGAGAATCAATGTATACGTTAATTCCCATCCATGCACGACAGTCCCACCGCCGGTCATCCGTTTCACCAATTCGATGCCGTCTGCACAGCATGCTTCCACGTCAACTTCTGAATCAATATCTTGAAAGTAACCGAAACTGAAAGCTGGAGATGACCATTCATAAAACCGCAGCGTCGGGTTCGGTTGTTCCTTCTGCGCGAGTAGAATCGCCTCGTCAATCGCCATATTCATCGCGGCGGGATTTGCCCCCATATTTAGGAGTCTGCCGATCGCTTCCATGATTAGGATAATGCCACACGGCACACCGCAGTTGTGTGTGCATCGCAATACCAGAAATACCCATCCCAGTAGGTCATTCCGTGCGGTTCAGGATGTGGTTCTGGTATCTCGATTTTGTTAAGGTGGCTGCCATCTTCTGGATTGAGATGGAAGATTGCGCGATGGTTCGTCTCAACGCACCAGAGATCATCGCCTATCCATGCGATACCGTGTGGCCGATCGCCGGGAGCCGGGAGAGTGTGAATTACTTTGAAGCCGTCTTCAACATCGACTTGATAGATGGTGGCAGATGGTGGGACAGCCAGCCAGAGTTTATTGTCACGCCATTCCAAACCGTGTGCGCCGGTCTGACCTGCGCCGGGTGTCTCGTAAGAAGCGAGCGTTTTGCCACTTTCTGGATCCGTTGAAAGGATTTCGCAACTGTAGGTGGACGCGAGCCAGAGCGTGTCCCCTGTATCTGTAACGCCGCTTCCTCTATCGGAGTCAGTGGCGAGTGTCTTTTTCACAACGCCGTCATAGGAGACGAGATGCACCTCGTTGGTCTGTTGGTCGAGAATCCAGAGCCCCTCTTCGGTGGCTTGCATTCCGTTGGGTTGTGGTCCTGGGGAGTCAAAAACTTTTTCGATTGTCGGCATGAGAGACCTCCGTATAAAACATAGATTACTTGAGGTTGCATTGTATGCAGTTTTGGAACGGATGTCAAGGATTTTTTGGCGGCATTTACTAAATTTTGGACAATTTTTAGGAATCCACTTGCGATAAACTATATCGGTGGAACACCTCAGACCTTCCTTAAATCTAACAATTTTTCTATACACCTGTTTCGCTGCTGGGCTGCGCTTTGCTGTTCCATACATGTCAAGGAAAAAACGGATCGTCGTAGTGTAGGTTGGGTAGAACGGATGCCGCCAAGCCCTGAAAAGCAGTAGAAAAATCAAGACTCTCCTTACATGCTGCATCAAACAGAAACCAAGTGAAACCCAACGCTTTTGCGGTTTCTCAGGCGCAGATGGTATGAAGTTGGGTTTCACGGCGTTTTTAAGTGCATACGAAGATCTGTTGGACGTGTGTGCGGATATTCATCGGGATGGCTTGAAAAAGGAGTTGGCGAGCAGCAGAGAGAAGCCTGCTGAAGTTTTCCCTCTACGCTCTACCAAATCCCTTATTTAATTTGGAGTATGACTGAAATCATGATGACGTATGATGTATCAATGGATTTAAGTCATGTTTTAATTATACATAAATTAATTCAGTTTTGCAAGAAAAAATGCGTCTTGGAAGGTGGGTATCTGACTATGCTAAGGCATAAACACCGCGCCGTCTCCTCACAACCTCACCTGTTTCTACAAGATGAGTGAGTTCATTTTTAATGGAGCCGGGATTCCCCTGAATTGATTCCAGGATTTCAGATGTTGTTTTGTCTCCTTCTGAGAGCAGTTCAAAAATCTGGGCATGAAATGGAACACGCTCGAGTTTACCGCCCCTCAATCTCATCAAGATACGGTTCGCTTGCGCCTTGGAAACGCCAAGCAAATATTCAACACGTTTTCGGCTCCAAGACGCATCCATGTTTGCGTATTCTGCCTCGTACTCTTCGCGTATCCGAATCTTCTCAGAAAGTTCATCCAATCCGCCGGCAATCTCAAAGTCTTCCCAATCGAATAATTCTGTGTTTGATGCATCGGTGACAGAAGGAATCCGTAAAACTGTATTGAGAATCAGCGTTTTGTCTGAGGCATCATTGAATCCAGCGATACGGACAATCTGTGCCAGTACACCGATAGCATTCTGTTCGTAGAGTTCTTGTATACGTTCATCTTCAAATTGGTAAGGGTTCATCGTCAAATTATAATTTAACGGCTCGACTTGGTTGCCAAACAATATTTTCGCCTGTTCCCAGATAAAATTCGGAGGAAAGTAAGGTGTGCCAACGATCCAGACAACATCAGCAGTTTCAAAGATGGATCGTAAAACCTTGATGCGGTCGTAGTAAACATCAGCAGCTTCAAAAGCGGATCGCAAATCTTCAGGGTGTGCTGGGGTGTCTTTGATGAGATCATGGTAGCTGATAATTTTATCAAAAACATTTTTCAACGTTATTACCGCGCTTGTGCTCGAGATAACGACATGATTGCGATCCGGTTGCCGCTTCATTTCTTGATAGATACCGCGAAAAAAGCGACTCGCAATTTCAGAAAGGCCAAACACATCCCAATTAACCTCGTAGTTTGAGATTGCATAGGAGATATGCGGCACGCTCCGCAGTTGAAAAGACTTATTCCGTGAAAGCGATGTCTCCTGCGATTCGACGCGTCTGATCGAAACAGTCTCTTCAGAAAACACTTCTTTGAAACAATCTTCCGAGAACGTTGGCGATATGAACACAAGTTTTTGAATCTCTTGATGAGTGCTTGGCGGTAACCAGAACCGCAAAATCCCATCATCAACAAACATCGGAGCATCCATATCGCGCGTGTAATACACAAAGAATGCCTTCAATTGATGCCATAACGTCCACTCCGGGTCGCGGTACACATTTGGAGTCTTCTCTATATTTTCTGAGGTCGATATATCCAAAATCCGAGACTGAATCGCACTATCAATATCTGTTGCAATCCTGCTGCCATCTTTACCTGTACAATTTACCTGACACATCTGCTGAACAATGCCATCTTCTAACCCTTCAAACGCCTGAACAACAGTGCGAATCCGCTTAGCAATATCGCCATGTTGACTGTCTGTAATCCGAATGGCGTTCAGCATTGTTTTCGCGAATTGACCCAACACCTCACCGCTCCAATTAATGAGCCAACCTTCAAGAATTTCGATTGACAGATGATACTCTGAAAAGAGTTTAGCAAGTTGGGATTCAGAATCATTTATAATACAGATTCGATTGGGAACGATCAATGCATCAACAAACACCGCATACCGATGATCGAGAAAGAGGTTCGGAGTCTCTGATACAATGACTTGCTTCTCCTTGAGCGTCTTAAATTGAGAAAGATACCCGCGTTCTTGGCATGCGTCATAAACCGGACAACTCGGGCAGATGCTTTTATTTGGATCACCGCCCTTCTGTTCCAATGCATCACATCTTTCAGCATCTTCACAGGTGTTCCCGTGCGCAAAAGGGGTCTTCATCCGTTCAGCAACCGATTCCTTCGTGACTTGTTCCCAGCGATAGTTTCGAGGTTTCCATCGCCCAACGGTAATCCCTTGACGCTCGTAATACTGCTGTGCGTCTTCTGCGTCATGAGCGGTATTGGAATTTACACAGATAGGCGCGGTATTGAGAAACGTGGCTTCAATCTTACGCTTCTTTTCAGTACTTATCAGCCCCGTAACAAGTCCAAGAATGCGTTCTTCTGTATCAAAGAGATTTCTCTCATCCTCCACCTCAATGCGTTCCACTTTTTTAACGATAGGTCTCGGACGCTTGATGCCAATCGGAGAAAGTTCGCCTCGGTGCACCGCGAGGATATTTTCATTGACAACTTGATCTGTTTCTAATGATTCTATAGTATCGAAATCGTCCCAATCCTGTGTGTCCACGATTCCTTCATCTGTCGTGTCTAATTCCGATGCCGGTGCAGGTTCATGTAGCAATTCTTGCAAGACATCGAGAAACGCAAAAAGCACATCTTTAGAAATGATGGGTGGGTCTAATAGGTTGCCTTTAAGAATTTCGTAGCGGGCATCCCAGCGAGTAAAGCCTTTGTCCCCAATGATGTGTACATAGACATCTCGATCGCGAACATGATCTATGTCAGGCAGATGCTTATGAACATACTGCCTTGCGTCTGTAGTGTTTGGATGAAGATAGTCCGGCACTCGACACGAAAACCGCAAGCCACCCGCCTTGAGTAAGGTGAGTAGCGGATTCATAACAGCGTTGACGAGTGCCTCCACACATGCGACAACGGCATCAGGTGCGTCTCGGATCGCTCTGTAGGTGAACTCGATGTCGTGCCAGTTAGCCCCTTCGCGTGCGGATGGCATTCCTGTATAAACCTGAATACCCCACGACGAAAACCAGCGTCTCGGGCTCCAGTCGAGTGTGCCTTGTCGTCTTAAGAGACGATTGCCGCCACAATCAGAGGGGTTCAGTTTTAGTTTTTTTGTTTTATTTTTTCACAGATGTTAATATCTTGACATAAGCAGAAGTCGCGTGAAATATCACGCGACTTCTGCTATACTTCACCTTAAAACCAAACTCTTTTTGAGGTGAATCATG
>JAPOOP010000572.1 GCA_026713385.1 Candidatus Poribacteria bacterium
ATCCCTTATATTTCACGGGTAGATGCCGGCACCTTGGAGTGGATTCGTTCAATGGGAGTTGAGGTGCACACGTCTGCGGAACTCGCACAGCGGATGGAAGCGCGTCTGAGCGAGGCACAGGCATCAGGGCATCAGACTTCCGCACACTTAGTGCTGCAGGCGAAAGACTATGCCTTCGCGTGGATAGGTTCACAACTGCGCGATGGGAAATCGATTACGGAATATGACGTTCAGCAAGTGATTCTGGGACAATTTGATGAGATGGACTTAGTCACGGATCACCCACCTATCGTCGCTGTGAACGCGAAGAGCAGCGACCCACATTACGCGCCGACTTCAACAAATACGCAAGAGATTAAAACAGGGGACTTTATCTTAATCGATTTATGGGCAAAACAGAAAGATCCAGATGCGGTCTTTGCAGATACGACATGGGTGGCTTATGCGGGGAAAATAGTTCCGACGAAATATGTTGAAATTTTCGATATTGTCAAGGAAGCACGGGATAGAGCGGTGCGGTTCATCCGTGAGAAATGGTCTGTCGATGAACCGATTTACGGCTATGAAGTGGACGATTGTGTCCGAGCGTATATCACCGAAAAAGGATACGGTGAGTTCTTTATTCACCGCACAGGACACAACATCGGCACTGTTATCCATGGGAACGGTGTGAATTTAGACAACTTAGAGACGCGCGATGCGCGTGCGTTGATTTCGGGGATATGTTTCTCGATTGAGCCGGGGATCTACCTTACCGATTTCGGCGTTCGGACAGAAATTGACGTTTTCTTAGCCGGTCCAGGGAGAGACGGCGTAAAAGTGACAACCGCGCCCGTTCAAAATCAGGTATTGCCGTTGCTGTAACCTGATAATTCCGTTTTCTCAAATCTGCGAGAATGTGTGAAAGGTAGACGCGTGCGTTAAGGATCCACTGTTCTGCATACACGACGGAGAGCAAGCGAAGTGCCATGGTTAAACGCGGCGCGTCGAGGAGCCACTGTCCCGCATACTCGGCATAGTCCGCATCAACGAGTCCTGCACTACCGAGTGAATAGACCACGTAACGCTTATCGTCTCGCATTTCGAGCCTTGGATCAAGCGGCGCGTCGAGACTGAGATTTTTTGTACCATCAATCTCAAACACCCAAAAAAAATAATCCTCATTGTGTCCAAGGTATCCAATTTCTACATCAAGCCGATGCCTGGCTTCCGTCAGAATCGGGATCGCCTCCATATCGCGTTTGATTAAAACCGGATAGATCGCGGCGAAAAAGATTTGCTCAAACCCGAGCGGTTGATGCACATGTTTTAGGATGTCCAAAAGGATCTGTGCATCTTCGATGCGTGGCAGTTCTAAACAGCTTCTTGCGAAGACTTCATCACGGACGGTTCGCATTTCAGCAGGGGCGTTTGGATCAAGAGGTAGGAGTTGGCGTATTAATTTGGAAATACGGCGGCGTTTGGGCATAATTCGCCAAAGCACCCAATTCCATAAAGCCTGCCATGTCCCGCCTTCGCGCAATTGGCCCAGAAGTGCTTGTGCGACTATAAAGAAGCGTTGGAATATGTTTTGAGATGCGAGATTCCGCTGTTCGTTCGCCATGATTCCTAAGGGTACTTGGCGCAAATTTGACTTTCCATCGAAAATATTGTATAATATATCTTGCCGATAGTAGAGTCGCCGGAGTGGTGAAATTGGTAGACGCACGGGACTCAAAATCCCGCGGGCCCTAGGTCCATGTCGGTTCGAGTCCGACCTCCGGCATGAGGCGATGGTTTCTCATGAAGCCATCGCCTTTTCTGTTCTGGTTACATCGCGACGATTTCACGCATCCGCTTCGCGAGGTCGATTTGTGCTTCCCTGTCACCGCCGACTTCGTGAATGACATAGCCGTCGTAACCGATCGTACGGAACGCCTCCATAACCGCTTGCCAATCTGTATCGCCATCTAAGAGGTTGACAAACTGGTGTGCGCTGCGGGAGAAATCCTTGAAGTGTACCCGCTTGATACGGTGTCCCAACTCTCGGATCCAATGCTCTGGATAGCCGTAAGCCATCATATTTGCGGTGTCAAGATAGGTCCCTACCCAGTCACTATCTATTTCGTCTACAATATCGCGCATTTCCTTTGGACTCAGTAGGAATTTATTCCAAACATTCTCAAGTCCGATTGCAACTTGGTGCGCCTCTGCGGAAGGTGCGAGGTCTTTCAGCACGCCAACGAGGTTATCCCAGACCTGTTGGTAAGTCCCCTCAACAGTGAGTTGTCCGGGATGCAGTAAAATCCCACCAACACCGAGTGCTCCAGCGACTTCTAAACCGCGAGCGAGCGAGACTGCACCTTTTTCGCGTTGCGCCGCATCCACGCTGAGTAAATTCCCGCGATCGGCGTAGCCTGCGGTGATACTACTGATTTCAATACCTGCGTCTTCACACTTAGCAGCAATGCCGCCTAACTCCGTATCGCTCATA
>JAPOOP010000746.1 GCA_026713385.1 Candidatus Poribacteria bacterium
ATCAATACGGTGCTGCTTCTATTGAGCGGTTACACGATGTTTCAAGCACGCCGCGCAATTCAGAGAGATCAAATGAAGCAACTCCGCAATTGGCTTTTGCTTACCGGAGGGCTTGGCTTACTCTTCCTCGGCGTACAGGGAAGCGAATGGGTGCAACTGATTCGCAACGGTCTCACCCTTCAATCAGGAGTCTATGGTGGCATCTTTTATGTACTCATCGGGTGCCATGCTGTTCATGTGCTGAGTGCCGTTATCTGGCTGTTCATCGTTTTTGGAATGGCGATGGCAGGGCGTTTCTCTGCCGAACGTTACGTCGGCATAGATACTTGTACTATCTACTGGATTTTTGTTGTCGCGCTCTGGCCAATTCTCTACGTTTTGGTGTATCTCTTTTAATGGTTGTCGGTTATCGGCTATCAGTCGTCGGTTAAGAGGCAGATCCGTTGAACCAGAGTTCTCTTTAACTGAAAACTGACCCCTGACACCTATAAAAAGGAAGTGTTGAATGAGCAAATCGTTTTATACAACTGCTGTATGGGCTTCCATCTTGATACTCGTCATGCTTATAGTCCCGATGTCCCTTGAGGCATGTCCAGGCTGTAAAGAACTTGATGAACCTATCAATAAGGGTTTTAATTGGAGTATCCTTTTTCTGATGGCGATGCCGTTTACGGTTTTCGGTCTCATCGGCGGCACGATTTTCTTACATTGGAATGGTTATCGGTTATCGGGAGTCGGGAGTCGGTTAAAAGACCGTTTTATTAAACGAAAACCTTTTAACCGATAACTGATAACTGAAAGGGTTGCGTAGCAACCCGAACCGAAAACCATTCCTCTGACACCTTAAAACGGAAAGGAGATGTTCCTAAATAGTTCTTTTCCTATGTTTTTCTTGAAAAATCTATGTTTAACGGAAACCAATGTAGGCATTTGAGAGGGGTTCGATTCCCATCGGTTTCCGTATCCAGTAGTATTGTGCAAAAACCAAGCACACCCGACAAAAACCACGTCGGTTCTACTGCGAGGGGTTCACACACGAGTGAGACGAACCCTGACACTGTGAGGACACTCGGAAAGTAAAAAAGCGTTAGCATTGCAATGCTAACTTTGAGGGTTACTCCACATAGCGTATTTCTTTTGCTATGTGCCTGCCGTCTCTAACTCCTGCTACGTCGCAGAGTTCACCATGGGTTAGAGACAGGCTTAGGACACGACGGTGTCCGTAACAGGGACTTAAGGAATCCCGTAGAGAACTGTGTTTTTCAGATTTACATAGATTAACATAGTTTTTTACTAACAGTTAGATATAGTGGAACACGCTACCACTTTAGATCACACTGAAGATGTATATGAGCCTTCGCTGACGCCGGACAGTCTTGGTAAACTCGGCATGTGGGTTTTCCTTGTCGGGGACACCATGTCGTTTGGCGCACTGCTGGCGGCTTATGCGGCTATCCGAGCAGGTGCAGGCGCAATCGGTTGGGTTCCGCCAACTGAGATTCTTGGTATTGAACTAACCGCGTTTATGACATTCCTGTTGATATGCAGTAGTGTCACGATGGTGAAAGCATTGGAGTCGATTCAGAACGGTAACGTCTCGCGCATGTGCATGTTCCTTGGATTGACGATCGGGGGAGGGATAATCTTTCTTGGGCTACAGGCTTATGAATGGTATCATCTGATTCACCACGGGTTGACCCTTACCGGTATTCCCGACCACGGGTTGTCGGGTGCCGCAATTAGTGGCTCAACGCTTTTTGGTCCCACTTTCTACGCCATCACGGGTTTCCACGGGATGCACGTGACCGGTGGTGTTATTTACCTCATTGTTATTTTAATCCACGGCTTACGCGGTAGATATACGGCTGAATTTAACCATGAGGTAGAAATCGTCGGACTCTATTGGCACTTCGTTGATCTTATCTGGATTATGGTTTTCACCTTCATTTATCTACTATAGGAGGACATGAAAATGGCACAGAATGGGCACAAAGAGCATCCGAAATACATGAATATTTTCTGGTGGCTCACCGGGCTGACCGTCCTTGAGCTTTTGGTCGTCATACCGGATTTCCCGACGGTAGTCAAAGCCATCCTGCTCATCGGACTGGCATGTGCTAAGGCTCTCTTGGTTGCTAACTATTTCATGCATCTGAAGTTTGAAAAGAGGACGTTGGCACTTATTGTGTTAACGCCCTTCATTATCTGCGTTCTTCTCGTTTTCGCGTTGATGCCCGACCTAACGTTAGACTCACGAATCGAAGGCGCAACGGAACCGACAACAGAAGTTGTAGATACGTCCGCTCACTAACTGCTGGTTGGGTGCTCGATATGGACACACAAACCGAAAGTGTAGGAGGGAACTCCGATTCCCGACTTCGAGAACGAAAACTTGACAAAAGTACCCTAATCTGGGTAGTGCTGGGTGTTATCATCATCGGCATTGCCGGTGTCAATTTGTGGTCGGTATTTGGCACTAAATCGGAAGTACCGGTTTCTAAAAGTGCTGCTGTTAGCGTGCCGGACTTTAGCCTGACAACACAGCAGGGAGAGCCGTTAACACTGTCCGACATGAAGGGCAAAATTTGGGTTGCTGACTTCATCTTCACCAATTGTCCAACGATTTGTCCGGCAATGACGCAGGAGATGGCACGCCTTCAATCCGAATTTGTTGCAGATCCGGTCTATTTTGTCTCTTACTCCGTGGATCCGGAGCGGGATACATCAAGCGTTCTCTCGCGCTACGCAAAGGCTTATGGGGCTGATGATAGACGTTGGCACTTTCTTACTGGGGACAAGACAGCTATCTACCAGTTAGCCGAGGAAGGATTCAGTTTAGCTGCGGGGCACAACGGCACGGAGCTCCTGCATAGCACGCGGTTTGTTCTCGTTGAGCCGGATGGAAACATCTATGACTATTACGATAGTCGAAGCAAACCGGCACTCTTGCGCCTACGGCGGGATGTCAAGGTACTTCTTGGAAGATGAAGGATGTGAACCTCTTAATCTCCCTCGCGGCTTTTGTTATTCATTTCACGTTCGGATTTTACCGTAGCAGGTTTAAGAGATTCAGTCGTCCGTGGAGCAGATGCCTCTACATACCGATCGTTATTAACATCATTGTGCGGCGTTTTGTTCTCCACTGGGCATGGCAAACTGCGATGATTTACCTATGGCCCGCAACGTTGATTGCCCATATCCTTGGTGGCTTTTTGGGGGCTCGTTACAAACCAAGTGAGCGGACATCAAAGTTCCAACGTTCGTTGTTCTCCCGCAAGGAAAATTAAAAAAAATGATCAAAAAAATATACGTACCCGTTGATAATTCCGACTACTCGGACGCGAGTATCGCTCTATCAGTTGCGTTCGCGAGGAAGTTCGGGTCCCAGTTGGTAGGTTCGCACGTTTACGCCGCAAAAATGCACGATGTTCGCTTTAAGCAGATGGAGTACACCCTCCCGGAGGAGTA
>JAPOOP010000747.1 GCA_026713385.1 Candidatus Poribacteria bacterium
GAATCAGCTTCCTCCATCCAACGGTTGAAAACCTTGATGAAGTTGGTATAGTTGATTTTGCTATCTTCGGTTGCAAAAACCTTAATGTTAATTTGTTGTAGATCCATTCTGCTAAAAAGTTTCCTATAAACATAACGCCCTGATGGGCTTTTCTTGTGAGAGCAGGCTTCACCTGCGATATTTTTGTCCCATCGTTTTAGAATTACCAGCACACTCTTCCTACTGTATTCTGTAGCTGCTGGATCCATTACAATCTGCTGCCTTTATTATACCGCAATTTGGTGAGAAAGTCAATTCATTGTAGCGAGGTAGGGCTTTCCGCTACATGTGCCGTTTGTCCAGCATCGGTTTCAAGATTAGAGCTTCCGTATTCTAAAGGCTTAATTGAAAGTTGACAGCCGAGTACCTTCAGAACAATTCCAAGAGCATCAATTAGAGGTGTATCCTCGTTGGATAGGAACTTCGAAAGAAGTTGCGGGTCCATATCAACCCGTTTAGCAACTTTGGAAATTCCACCTTGTGCTTCAACAATAGTATCAAGAGCATCCTTGACTACAGCAGCCCCCCCGTAGATGTAATAGTCGTCAAGAATCGCCTGGAGGTAGCCAATCGCCTTCTCCCTATCAGCAAGACGTTCGATGAGGTACTCGCGCAAGGTTCGCATTTTTCTCATAAGTGTGCCCCCTTGTATTCTAACCAATAAGTTTTTGCCCGCTCAATATCACGCGTCTGTGATGATTTATCACCAGCACACAGCAGAAGGATGATCCTGTTACCTACTTCACTGAAATAGATACGGTAACCTGACCCAAATTGAAAGCGCAATTCAAAAACACCACCACCAACAGATCTATAATCGCCAAAATTACCGGACTCAAGGCGTTCAAGGCGTGCCAAAATCCGATCTTGTACACTTTGATCTTGAATCGACACCAACCATTCGGAGAAGGGTTCCTGCCCGTTGGAGGCACGGTAGAATTCTACCTGTCGTGGATATACATCACGCATTATTGACTAATTCATTTCTATAGGACAACTTTTGATAAACCTTCGGTTCTATCCAGCGTAAATTTAGAAAAAATTAGGGCGTTTGCCTGTTCACACCCATTTTGGGCGTGAGCAGGCAATCGCCTGTGTGAAATTCGGTTCTGAAGAACCACAATCTTGGATTTTACTCACCCTTCCGGACGGTGAGTCGGTAGTGCTGTCCGACCTTCTTGGTGTCAACGACCTCATGCCCATCGTTGGTGAGACTCTTCGGGACGTTCTCAATTGGTTCGCCATCGTCGATGGTGACTTCGAGAAGTTGACCGAGTTCCATCGTTTCCAACCGAATCTTTGCTTGGACATAGTTGAACGGGCAGGCAACGCCTTTGAGGTCGAGGCTATCCACGATTTCCTCAACAGGTTTCGTTTTCCTGACAACCCTCGGTTTCCGCGCCGGTCGTGAGCGGCGCTTTTTCCGACGGCTCTCTTCCTCTTCCTCCTGCTTAATGCGCATGCGTCCATAGACGTTATGCGATTCTTCAACGAAGAGTGTAGCCTCTTCAACGCGACGGTGTGCCAATTCGTGGTCAAACGTAGAAGCATCCTCCTCCGTTGCCTTGAAGATATGCGCACCGTAACCGGGGAAGAAGTTACCGGGTTCAAAGAAATGGGTGCGGAATTCGTTGACGGTGGTCGCGTCGTCAATATATTGCAAACCGACCGTTGTCTGAAGTCCGTCTGCGGCTCTGATCATTGCATCAAAAGCCAACTCCGCGGAATCCTGATATTCACCCTTTTCCAAGTTCAAACCAGATTCATAGATGAGTCGATCTGCTTCTTCCAACTTCATAGAGACGAGTGCGACTACCTCTCCTGCACATTCACCGACACCTGTCTTGAGTTGGTAATCTTTCGTGTCGCCGGTGTCCACATAGAATTCTGGTGCTTCCTCATAAGATGGAATCTTATCGTACTTGGACAAGATCTGCTTAATCTCTACCTTACCGAGCCGTGCGATGTAATCAGTGAAGGATTCTTCCTCATTTCGTTCCGCCGTGTACTTACCAGTCAACTCTTCAATGAACGTCGGAATATATTTGCCGTGGATTTTTCCATTGGCAAGCCCGTAAGAACTGGCGTTTTCGACCATGTGTCCACCGAGTAGGACCTGATAGTAAGGAGCAATATGCTCACCCATCCGGCGCGAGGAACCGAAGAAGCCAATATTCGCAACATGATGCTGCCCACATGAGTTGGGGCATCCGCTAATCTTAATCCGAAAGTCTTTGATTTCATTCTGCACACCGGTTTCAATGAAATAGTTTCGCAGGTGCGCTGCCAGACCTCGTGAAGAAGAAACACCGAGTTTGCAGGAGTCAGTACCCGGGCAAGCGGTAATATCAACCATAGATTCTGCCCCCGGGTCGCCGAGACCAATCACCTTCAGTTCGCGATAGAGCGCGGGGAGATCCGTCATCGTCACCCAACGGAGAACGATATTCTGTTCGACAGTGGCACGGATGGTGTCTTTAACGTATTTTCGCGAAATATCTGCCAAAGCACGCGTCTGATCTGCGGTAATATCCCCCAGAGGTAGCGTAATCGTCACAAAAGCGTAGCCGGGTTGACTCTGTAACCGCACATTAGATTGATACCACTCTTCAAACCCTTCGGGTTTCATGGTGCCGTTGAGCTGCGTTGGTGCCTTCAGCGGACTTTCGTTGTAAGCGTCGAGATTATCCAGATACGCTGTCCATTCCGGATCGTGGCGTAGCGTAGCCCGATCTTCAAGTACCTGTTTACGGAATTCTTCAATGCCGTATTTGGCGATGACAAACTTTAAACGTGCCTTATTCCGATTTCTGCGTTCACCTAAACGGGTGAAGACTCTGCAAATTGATTGTGAAATCGGTAAGAGTTCCTCTGCAGAGACGAAATCATCAAACACTTTCGCCTGATGCGGTACTGCACCGAGTCCGCCACCGACATAAAGTTTAAAACCGTGTTTGACTTCACCGTCCACCTCTTTAACAGCGGCAACCGCACCGATGTCGTGCATGCTTGCCAAACCGCAAGCGTGTTCTTCACATCCGGAAAACGCGATTTTGAACTTGCGACCAAAATCTTGAGCATCCGGGTGACCCAAAAGGAAGGCAGACAACGCCTTAGAATAGGGTGTTACGTCAAATGTCTCATCTTGGCACACACCGCTAAGAGGGCATGCTGTAACGTTTCGCACGACATTACCGCACGCTTCTTTGGTGGTAATGTCAACACTTGCGAGACGGCGCATTAATTCCGGTGTATTGTTGATGTCCACGTAGTGATATTGGACATCTTGACGTGTGGTGATGTGGATGATGTTATCCGAAAATTCTTCGGCAACATCCGCCAGCATTTCAAGTTGTACTGCTGTGAGTCCGCCGAACGGGATTTTGACACGAATCATTTGCGACCGGTCATCACGCTGTCCGTAAACCCCGTGCCGAAGTCTGAATTCGGTGAAGAGCGTCTCTTCTACCTGGCCGGCTTGTACTCGACCAAGTTGAATCTCATAAATTTCAATTTCGCGGGCAACATCTGGTGGAATAGCCGATGTATCATAGGGACCCGCGTATTCAATAGCCATTCTGTACTCCTTAATTAACCTCGGATTCTTAGTGTGCGTTGATTAATGTCCGATAGTTTTCTATTTAGCCGAAGGTTGTGTGCCGATTTGCATGGTATCCAGCCATTAGAAATCCTTTAAATTGTATAGTATACCGTAAAATTCAATAAAAATCAAGGACAATCTTCTGTTTTAAGTTTCTGGTGCATCTCCCCAATCCGGAATTGGGAGTAATTCCCCATCCCGTATCGCAGATTCATGTGCGACAAATCCCGGAGCGCAATACCGAACGGCTTCCCAAACGTTGACACCTGGCAAACGTTGGCGATTGACAGAATCCACAAACTCATGCACGAGATACGCGTGTGAACCGCCATGCCCACCGAGATCTTCTGCAAGTGCTTCCGGAAGAGACCCATGCGATCTTGAAGGCTCAACGATTTCCCTTCCGTGTTTACCTGCCCAAACACTACCTGCGAGACTTTGTTCATAACTGCCCTCTGTTCCGTAGATACCGCTGACACGTTCAGATCCGGGGTGTCCGATCCGTCGGAACTCACAGATTTGCATTGTCGAACCGTTGCTCATTGTAAAAAGCCCGACTTCATTTGAGAATGGATTTTTGTGAATGGTATCCGTCCGAAACCAATCGTCGTTCGGATAGATGTACCCTTGCGCGGAAACCGATGTTGCGTACGCCTTCATCACGGAGATTGGGAAACAGGTCGAATGCGTCGGATAGTACATAGGGATACCGCCGGTCTTGTCACGCCCCCACAGCGCACCCCATCGGTTTTTCGCCACATCGTAGAGTCCGTGATCCATATCGTGAAAGTACTCGGCGCGGCAGTGAACGAACTCCCCAAACGCACCCTCCGCCGCTTTGTGGCGACAGAAGACAGTCTCTGGACGGAAATAACTTGTTTCACCGTTCATATAGGTCATTCCGGTTCGCTCAACGGTTCTGACAAGGGCTTCGCACTCATCCAAGGATGCCGCCGCGGGGACAGCGGTATAGACGTGCTTTCCGGCTTCCATCGCTTGAATTGCCTGCGGTGCGTGCATCCAATGCTGGGTGATGATCACGAGGGCATCTAAATCCGATTTACAGATGTCGTCAAGGCTTGAGTAGGTCTCAGAAATCTCAAATTGCTTTGCCCATTTCGTCAACCGCTCTTCGTGTAAATCGCAGAGCGCAAGCCGATGGACATCTGGATGCGACTTATATGATTGGATAAACGCCGGTCCAAACATTCCTAAGCCTACCATCCCGACACTGATACTCATCTATCATTCCTCCTTCACGCTTACAAGGCGTGCCTGCGGGGATTGGGTCGTAAATTCCGTTATGAAACGATAGCACGCATAGGAATTGCTGTCAAGTGTATTTCAAAGATATTTGTTGACAAAACCGCGAACAACCTTATAATAGATGCAAAGTCCCAGTAGGGTGTTACGAGCAAGCGCAAATTTAAACTGCCCGTCTACCCTACAGGCGAAATCAAACTTCATCTTTGGAAGGAATCAATAACAAATGGCATTAAAAGTTGGCGTTGTCGGCATGAGTGGAATTGGCAATAACCATGCGAATTGCCACGCGAATGACGACTTAGCGGAACTGGTTGCAGTGTGTGACATTATGAAAGAGCGTGCAGACAACGCAGCGGAACGTCTCGGTGTAAAGGCATACTACAGCTTAGCTGATATGATTGATGGCGAACCCGACTTGGACATCGTTGATGTTGGCACTGGTGGAAATGAAAACGGCAGCTGGCACTATGAACCAACAATGGAGGCTCTTGAGAAGGGAAAGCACGTGCTCGTTGAGAAACCGATCTCTAACGATATCGGACAGGCACGAGACATGGTAGCGAAAGCCACGGAAGAGAACCTCTATCTCGGTTGTAATCTGAATCACTATTTTACACCGCCTGCGGAGCAAGCAAAGAAATATATTGACGATGGACACATCGGGGAGATGGTCTATTGTCTTCACAAAATGGGATTCGCTGGCGGTGAATTCGGCTATAGTCACTCGAAAGCCCCTCGGTCAGATGGATTTCCCTATTTTCATGTGAAAGCCTTCTTATCGCATCCGTTCAGTGTAATGCGCCATTTCTGCGGCGATGTAACGCATGTCCAAGCCTTCATGGATCGTCCTCATTTTAGACGGGGTTCCGGAGATGTGATGGTCTCCATTAACAGCATACACCTCCGTTTTGAAAACGGGTGTATCGGCTACCTATTGAGCCAACGTGGTGATGCGACATTCGGTCTCGGCGGTTGGTGGAGTGTTGAACTCGCAGGCACACGTGGTACCTTTTGCATTGAAAACTGTATCGAGAAGGTGACCTATTGGCCCTCCCCGGGTGCGCCTGACTTCTCTGACGAGCCTATTGTCACGGAATCCGGCATCAGCGATTTCGGTGAGACTTTTCCCTTAAGGATTCACGCCTTTTTAGAGGATGTCACGAACGGCGTACCGAGAGAGCAGCTACGCGCCTCCGGCAGAGATGCACTCGCGGCTCTTGAGTATACTTGGGCGGCGATAGAGTCTTATGAGCAGGGCGGTATCTTGGTGCGTCCACATCCACTTCCGACATTGAACGGGTAATCGTTGTAGAGTGGGCAGTGCAATATCTGCCCTCATAGTAAGGAGAATTACATTTGAAATTAGGAGCAAATTCGGTACTATTCGGCGGTTACGATATGGAAACCGCCTTCAAGCACATCGCGATGGCAGGTTATGACGGCATTGAACTTTCAGCGATTGACGGGATGAGTCAGCATCTCGTGCTCGCGAACTGGCAAGCACTTGCTGCGGACATCAAACGGTTCGCGAAAGAGTACGGACTCGACCTATTGGCAATGGAACAGCCCTCACGCGATCCAGAACGAATGGAACTGGCATTCCAAGCGGCTGCTGAGATAGGTATTCCGGTTATCAACTGCGGTCCTGGCGGTACATCGGACGATGAATCTGCATGGCCCGAAGTTGTCGATTCATTGGGCAGTCTCTCTGAACGTGCGGAACACTACGGTGTGACGCTCTGCGTCAAGGCACACGTGGGCGCGAGTATCTATAATACACCAACCACACTTCGCATCATGGAAGCGATTTCATCACCAGCATTTGGCATTGATATGGACCCGTCCCATATTCATCGTGCAGATGAGAACCCTGTGGAGGCGATCGCGGCAGTGATCTCGCGCGTGAAACATGTACATATTCGAGATTGCAAAGGCACACAGCGCGGTCCCGGCGATCCTGAATTGCAAGCAAACGGACGCGGTGAAATAGACCTCGTCGGCTATATCCGAGTCTTGCATGAAAACGGTTATACCGGTCCGTTGAACCTTGAAGTCATCGGTGCGAAAGAGTATAGTTTGGCGCAGTGTTGCACGATTGCGGCAGAATCGCGTGGGCACATGCAGGCATGTTTGCAAGCGTGTGGTGCACGTTAATTCATAAATCTGATAGGCAGGTTTATAGCCTGCCTACTTGTGAAACTTTTTAAATACGTAAGTATGTCTTTTTGAAGATGCCTTACGCCATCTAAAGTAGACGGGAGGAGAAATGCCATGAAAGATAGGAGGCTATTGACTGTACTTCTGATGTGCATCGTTTGCTTTGGTTGTGGATCGGAGAAAACTTCGGAAAAAGCCATGGACTACAACAGGCGCGGGTTGGCAAAGGCAAAGAGCGGTGAATATAAAGAGGCAATTGAGATGTATAGTGCCGCTATTCTCTTGGATCCTGATTACGCAGAAGCCTACAACAATCGGGGAGTAGCAAAGAAAAGGCTCGGTCGATACGAGGCAGCAATTGCCGATTATGATGCAGCGATACGCTTGGCACCTGATTTGGGGACACCTTACAACAACCGTGGGATCATAAAGAAAAATCTCGGTGAATACGAAGCAGCGATCGCCGACCATAACACCGCCATCCATCTAAGACCGGATTACGTGAATGCCTATTACAACCGAGGGCTCGCAAAGGCAAAACTCGATCAATACGACGCTGCGATCACGGACTATGATGCCGCGATTCAATTCAACCCTGAATACACCAAAGCCTACTTTGGTCGAGGATTGGCAAAAAGATCCCTCAACAAAACTTCGGAGGCAAAACAGGATTTTCAAACCGCCTTAGAACTCGCAACACAGGTGGGCAATGTAGAGATGAAAAGCAATATTGAAAACTTGCTACTCCAATTTAAATAGTGCGTTCGGAGTCACAATGAGACCGATTGTCCTTCTACTGAAGGCGGATGTCTGATAACGGAATTCCGCTGTTAAACATCTGTACTGGTGGAATCGGTTCTTCCACTTCTGCCAATCCACATAACCAGTTCCATGTCAATTCACCCCTACGACGATCGCGGTAAGATTCCACTTCAGTCACGTACGGATGTCTCCCTTGATGTTGGTAAGGCGGAATCTCATCGGAGTCTTGCACCCAATCCCGTTGGGGCATAGCGATACGGAAGTAGGAAAACTTGATCATTCCGCGTCTATCGGCATTAAGTTTTGGACCTGCTTTATGCCAGATGCCGTAGCGTGTCATCGCGACGGTGCCTGCTGGAACGGTAAGGGAGAGTTGTCCGAGGATGTCGCCATAATGGGCGATCGCTTCCCTATCCACAAGTCGATGGTGGGAACCAGGCAATATCATCGTTGGTCCATCCTCAATCTTCACCTCTTTCGGATAATAGTAGCACTGAAGATGTGTGATACCGTACCCGTATTCGGTAAGCCCGTCGGAATGCCACGTTTGTCCGCGGTGCGGTGCTTCAAAGAGATGATGGTGTGCGCTTGTTGGCACAAGGAAATTCTCACCTAAGAGCGATCGGACAACTCCCGCAACCTCCGGATGGAGCAACACATTCCGGCGAAACTCGTCTGTAAGAACGAAATCGTTGAGATGTCCGCCGTTCACCGATTCACATTCTCGGTTAAAGTCGGCATCAATGATGTTCTCTAAGGTGATGTAGCCGTTGTGGATAAACTGCATGACCTGGACGTCATTCAGCGTCGGTTCAACGTTAATCATTTTGTCCTTCCTTTACACAAGTTTCTCTAAAATAAACTCATAAGTAAGATAGGCGTTATCAACATCCGAAAAGTTGTAAAGTTCAGGACGCGGAAATTGGACGATCCGCCATCCATCGCGAACCGCGTCAATCACTGATGTATAAGGGGCATCTTGAGAAGGAAGGATCGGTTCCTCCGGTGCGGTTGCGTCGTATAATGCCCATCCGCCAAGGGGTGAGCGTAGATTCGTTGATTTAGAATAGAGATAAAGAATCAGTTGCTTTTCCGAACCCAAAACGGTCGTCAGACTGCGCAGGTCAGTTTCAGTCAACTTGCCCGCGTTGAGTTTTTTGATACAATCGTTAATCCACTCTTTTATTACTGATTTCACACAAATTTCTCCCTTCATTGCGATTATTATCATTGTAGCACAAAAATGGAAAATATGATATAATAGTTCGTAGTTTGTAGAATCACAACGAAAAGGATTTATTATGAGACTGGAAGGAAAAGTTGCGATTGTCGCGGGTGCCGCTTGGGGCGGTATCGGAGCGGCGACTGCTTATAGGTTTGCTTGCGAAGGTGCGAAAGTGGTTGTTAACACGCGCCGCCGCAAGGAAAAACTTGATGAAACTGTCAACCGCATTCAAGATGCCGGTGGAGAAGCAGTCTCTGTCATGGGCGATGTCGCTGACGAAACGACTTGGCAGACACTCGTTGAAACCGCCTTGTTGAAATATGGGAAAATAACGACCCTCGTCCATAACGCTGCCCACTCCTACACTAAAAAAGCGATTGAATTTTCACTTGAAGAATGGAATGAAAGTATTGGTGTGACGCTCGGCGGACCATGGCTCGGTGCGAAGTATTGTATCCCCGAAATGATCCGTAATGGTAGCGGTGCCTTGGTCTTCATCTCTACGGTTAACGCTACAATTACAAATCCAGGATTTGGGCTTTACGGTGCCGGAAAGGGTGGTTTGAACGCCCTAACGCGAAGTATTGCCCTTGATTACGGTAGGGAAGGCATCCGTGCAAACGCTATCGCCCCGGGACAGATTGTTGGCGAAAGAGGTAAAGCCTCTCTCGCTGAGGATACACTTGAAGAACAAGCCTCTCGTGATTGTTATCCGATTGGTCGCTATGGGAAACCTGAAGACATTGCCAATGCTGCGCTCTTTTTGGCATCTGATGAGGCGGATTTCGTTACTGGGATCGTCTTGACTGCCGATGGTGGTTTGACGCTTCAGTCTCCGGAGGCACTCGTGCGTCCATCCTTCCGTCTTCGCTGGAGAGACGATATTCTTGTCCCGCAATCCAAAAAAGATGTGTAGGGCAAATCCCCGTTTTGTAGGTATAGGCATCTATGCTTATCCTTTTTTAGGAGATAAAAAATGTGTGGACGATTTACTTTTGCCAGCGATGCTGAAGCATTGAATCAAACTTTCTTCAACTTTGCGATGCCAATGGATTTGTCCCCGCGCTACAATATCTCACCAACACAAGATGTAGCTGTTATTGCAAATACGCCGACTGATACAGCGGAACGTCCAGAAATTGGACAGATAGGGTTCTTTCACTGGGGACTCATTCCGTCTTGGGCAAAAGACCCGAAGATCGGAAATCGGATGATCAATGCCCGTTCGGAGACTCTGGCGGAAAAACCGTCTTTCCGAAACGCGTACAAGCGCAGGCGATGTCTTATCTTGGCAGATGGCTACTACGAATGGAGAAAAATACCGAGTGACAAGCTTAAACAACCCGTGTACATTCGTCTCAAATCCCAGAAGCCGTTTGCACTCGCGGGGTTATGGGAGGTGTGGCAGACGGATGGGATGGATGAACCGCTTCGCTCCTGCACCATTATTACATGCCCGCCTAACACTTTGTTGGAGGAAATTCATCATAGAATGCCTGTAATTCTCCCGCAAGACGCTTATGCGGAGTGGCTTGCACCGAATCAACAACCGGCAGACACCTTGCAACCTCTTCTTGTTCCGTACCCCGATGCGGAGATGGAGGCGTACCCGGTGTCAAGGTTTGTCAACCGTCCTACGAATGATTCGCCAGAATGTATCGCGCCTTTTGAAGTTTCACAATTCTTGAACTGAATGCCTATGAAACTGGCAAAACCTCTTTAACGCTTGTACCAAGATAGAGAATAGGAAGGAATTATGTCAAAACCGAGTAAAGATCAGATGCTTTACATGTATCGCAAAATGATAGAGATTCGTCAATTTGAAGAAGCCGCTGGAACGCTTTACCAGAGTGGTCAACTTCCCGGTTTCTTGCATCTTTATATCGGCGAAGAAGCCACAGCAGTAGGGGTTTGTGCCCACTTGCAAGATGATGATTACATCACGAGTACACATCGTGGTCACGGTCATCTTATTGCGAAGGGTGGCAAACGCGACCGGATGATGGCGGAGTTGTTCGCACGTACGACCGGTTATTGTAAAGGTAAGGGTGGTTCGATGCATATCGCCGATAAAGAGACCGGTATTCTGGGTGCCAACGGCGTTGTCGGGGCAGGTATTCCGCTCGCAGCGGGTGCCGGACTCTCTGCTAAACTGCGTGGGACACAGCAGGTGGCAGTGTCTTTCTTTGGTGATGGTGCAACGAACCAAGGCGTGTTCCATGAAACGCTCAACCTCGCTGCCGTATGGGCATTACCTGTTATCTTTGTGTGTGAAAATAACCGATTCGGCATGGGAACACCACAACGAGAGCATCAGCGGGTAGTGGATATTGCGGCTGTCCGTGCTCCTGCCTACGATATGCCGGGAATCACCGTTGATGGGAACGATGTCCTCAAGGTTTACGCCGCAGCGGACGAAGCCGTTACACGCGCACGTGAAGGCGGTGGACCGACGCTCCTCAACTGCGACACCTACAGATTCCGCGGGCATCACATCGGTGATCCGGGAACATCTTACCGCGACCGCGAGGAAGTCCAAGAGCAGGAACGACAACGCGATCCCATCCGAAGACTCGTCCAAGTTCTCATCGATGAAGAGGGTATGAGCCAAGACGAACTCTCGGCACTTGAAACCGAACTCGCAAACGAACTTGAAGAGGCACTTGAGTTCGCCAAGAGTAGTCCGGAGCCACTTCCAGAAGACGCTTTGAACGATCTTTACGCGGGTTCTATCCAGCCGTAATTATTGTCAAGGTTATTATAGTTGAAGGATTCACATCTGCTGGCGAGGTTTGTAACCTCGCCTTTTTTTAACACTCATGAGAGAAGACGAACGTCCGAAATCGCACGGTGTTACGTGGAAGTCTGTTGTCATTACGCTCGTGCTGATCCCGTTTAATTTCTATTGGATCATTGCTGGCGAGGTCGGGCTTGTTGGTTATGCGCTGAATACCTACGCCGTGCCGTTTTACAATGTCGTCTTCGTCGTGTTTGCTTTCACACTTCTCAATTTCGCAGTTCGCCGCCGCTTATTCACCGATGCGGAACTCCTCACGATATACATCCTGCTTAGCACGGCGTGCGCTTTCCCCTCCATTACGCTGATGACGATTCTCGTCACAACCGTCGGACACGCCTTCTGGTTCGCAACCCCCGAAAACGAATGGAAACAACTCTTCTATGATTACCTTCCGAGATGGCTTCTTGTCGACGATTCAAAGGCACTGACGGGTTATTATACAGGAGAATCGAGTCTCTCTATTGTAGATATAATTGGTGTATGGATAGTGCCAATATTATCTTGGGCAGCGTTCATGACGGTCCTGGTGCTCGTGATGTTGTGTATCAACGTTATCTTGCGGAAGCAGTGGGTGGAACGCGAACGGCTCGCCTATCCGATCACGCAGATTGCATTTCATGTCACCCACAACACGAAATCGCTGTTTTCGCACCGCATCACATGGCTCGGATTCGGAATTGCGGCATCTATCGCGATTCTCAACGGTTTTAGTTTTTTGTACCCGACGCTTCCTACTTTACCGATTAAGCGGATCGGCGGCTGGCGCGGGTTCGGACACCTATTCACAGAAAAGCCGTGGAACGCGATCGGTGGCATCAGTATGTCTTATTACCCGTTCGTTATCGGACTTGGGTTGTTGATGCCGCTCGACTTATCGTTCTCCAGTTGGTTTTTCTTTCTTTTTTACAAGGCACAGTTGGTCTTCGCAAGTGCCGTGGGTCTGTCCAGCCTGCCGGGATTTCCATACATTGATAGACAGTGCTTCGGTGCCGCCATCGGGATTTTCATTTCTGTCGTAGTCCTGAACTTGCGTCACTTTCGCGGGGTTTTCCGTATCGCACGCCATCGCACAGGCGAAGATGCCGACGAACCGATTTCCTATAGGCTTGCTCTCTGGGGCATCGTTGTCGGACTCGTGTTGCTTTTTATTTTCTCCAAACGTATCGGTATGTCCCTCTGGTTAATTCCGTTGTTTTTTGCAATCTATTTTATCATCGTTTTGGTGCTCACGCGAATGCGCGCAGAGCAGGGGTTCCCCGTGCATGCGATGGAAAACATGCCGAATCATCATATCCTCGTCGACGGTTTCGGCACACGGATGTTGGGCACAAACAACCTCGTCGCTCTAACGCTTTACCGTTGGTTTAATCGGAGTTACACGAGTAATCCGATGCCGCATCAATTAGAGGGTTTTAAACTCTCGGAACGCTCTGGAATTGCATCCGGACGGTTGTTCTTCGCGCTGTTAGGGGTTTCGGCATTCGCTGCCGTGATGGTGTTCGGCGTTATCCTTTATATCTTCTATACCTATGGTGCTTTGAACATGAGCGGTGGCAGCGGTTGGTCAACAGGGTTCGGTGGACGCGTTTTCAACGGGCTCCAGCGTTGGATCTATTACCCTACTGAACCGAATCTCTATGCGACTGGCGGTATCGCATTTGGCTTACTCTTTTCGACGCTCTTGATGTTTATGCGGGCGCGTTTCTTCTGGTGGCCCTTCCACCCAATCGGATTTGTCGTCTCCAGTGATTGGGGCATGCGGTATTTGTGGAGTTGTATGCTGGTGAGTTCGATTATCAAGTGGGCAATCTTGAAAATCAGTGGACCGCGGGCATCACAGCAGTTAGTGATGTTCGCGATTGGGTTGATGTTAGGTGATTTCACCGTGGGTGGTATCTGGAGTCTTGTGAGTGTGGTGACGCAACAACCAATGTATAATTTCTGGCCATAGGATGAGATGATACCTTCGCGTACTCGTTTGATTTTAGAGTACCTTAATTTGAGAAATTGTTAGAGATGTGCTACAATTCAATATCGGTTGGGAAAATATACTGGGATGGATTTTGAAATTATTGGAGAAATCACGCAAATTGAAACAATTAGTCGCGGCAGTGGTATCCGAAACCTCGCTCGGTTACAACGTCAGTATGGCCAAGGTAGATGGCGCAAGCTAAAGGGAGTGGCATACGTTCGTCTGGTTGACGGTTCAGTACGTCTTGCGGAAGTTCATTGGTATCAAGCTGACAACATCGGCAAGAGAGAATTTAAGATTAAACTCCCATTTCTTAACTAAAAATGGACAAACAAGAAAATCAATTTCCGCAATTTGGTCTATGCCTTAATAACGAAGGATATGATGCCTCTCTTGAAGTAGGGAAAGTTTATCGTGTGATTCAGGATAACGAAGCAGCATCTCACGGTTATATCCGTGTCATAGACGAAAGCGGCGAAGATTATGCCTATACAATTAACCGTTTTCACCTCATCCAACTACCGAGTGCTGTCGAAAAGGCACTGTTGGACGCGTCACCGAGATAGATTCTATTTTGCTGTAATTAAAACGGGAAAACCGAAGAGGTCTTCCCGTTTTTTGTTGCACGCCAAACCGTTTCGTGCTATCCTATTCTCTAAGGAGATAGGAGTATGAGCACCCATCGCACAGCGGAAGATTTATCCC
>JAPOOP010000591.1 GCA_026713385.1 Candidatus Poribacteria bacterium
GAAAGATTTGATTGGGCAATCGACTTAGAGCATTGGCCCCGATTGAGTGCATTGCTCGCTTACGCGACCGGTGCGCCGATGCGAGTCGGGTTTTCGACGAAAGGGCAGCATCGTCATTTTCTCTTCACAGAAACGGTGCCGCACATCCGAGGACGGCATGAGGTCCGCAACTTCTTGAGCCTTGCGGTGCAATTAAACTGTTCAGCCCAAGAACTTGGGCTTGAGGTTTGGTGGCGTGAAAAGGAACGTGCGTGGGTACGCGAAGTTCTGGCAGAAGAGGGTATCTCGCTGGAAAAACCGCTTATTGTACTACATCCAGAGGCGGGCAGACGCGGCAAACCACGCAGGCGATGGCCACAGGGACGCTATGTGGCATTGGCAAATGCCCTCGTTGCGAGGTATGACGCACAGATTGTTTTGACGGGCGCGCCTGATGAAGTAGCGGTCTCCGAAGAGATTGCCGAGCGGACGAAACATCAAGCAACCGTACTTTCGGGACGGACGGATGTCAATCAACTCGCTGCACTTTTTTCGGATGCAACATTGGTAGTGAGCGGCAATTGTGGTCCAATGCACCTCGCGGCGGCAACGGGAACACCGGTTATCGGGTTGCATGGTCCGACGAATTTTGCGCAGTGGGGTCCTTGGAGCCGTAATTCGAGTATCGTGCGTGCGCGGATACCGTGTAGTCCGTGTCTTAATTTGGGGTTTGAGTATGGGTGTCAAGCACTTCCCGATGGGACATCGCCGTGTATGCACACGGTTGCGGTTGCGGCTGTGCTTCAGGAGTGTGAACGGTTGTTATCGCCGATAGCCAATAAATAAAAAGGCGAGGTTCGGAAACCTCGCCTTTTGTTGTACTGACGGTTTAGTACATGTCACCACCCGGCGGCATCGGAGGTGCCGCTGGGGCTGCTGCCTCAGGCAATTCTGCGATGAGCGTTTCGGTGGTAATCATCAACGCTGCGATACTGGCTGCGTTTTGCAACGCCACCCGTACGACCTTTGTCGGATCGGGGATACCCGCTTCAAACATGTCAATGAAACGTTCTTGATGTGCATCGTAGCCGACGTTTCCGCCTTCGTCCTTGACTTTTGCGATGATGACGGAGTCTTCCTGTCCGGCGTTCGTCGCGATTTGACGAAGTGGATCTTCGAGTGCACGGCGGACGATAGAGACACCGACTTCTTCCGTGGAATCGCTGAGTTCAAGCGAATCGAGCGCGGCTTGGGATCTCACGAGTGCGACACCTCCACCAACAACGACCCCTTCCTCAACGGCGGCGCGTGTGGCGTGCATTGCGTCTTCAACGCGTGCTTTCTTCTCTTTCATCTCGACTTCTGTAGCGGCACCGACGTTAATGACGGCAACACCACCGGCGAGTTTTGCGAGGCGTTCCTGCAATTTCTCGCGGTCGTAGTCGGATGTTGTGTCTTCGATCTGTCTGCGAATTTGGTCGATACGACCTTGGATAGCTTCGGTTGTGCCTTCACCTTCAACGATGGTTGTGTTGTCTTTGTCAACAACAACGCGCTTGGCACTGCCGAGGTCGTTCAACGTAATGTTTTCAAGGTTAATTCCGAGATCTTCGGAGATGACGCGTCCGTTTGTCAAGACGGCAATGTCTTCGAGCATCTCTTTTCGGCGATCACCGTAGCCGGGTGCCTTAACGGCGGTACAACGGAGTGTTCCCCGAATTTTGTTGACGACGACAGTGGCGAGTGCTTCGCCTTCGACATCTTCAGCGATGACCAACAGCGGTTTGCCCTGTTGTGCGGTACGCTCTAACACAGGAACGAGATCCTTGAGGCTGCTGATTTTCTTTTCGTGGATGAGGATTGCGGCATCTTCTAAAACGGCTTCCATCCGATCAGCATCCGTCACGAAGTACGGAGAGAGATAGCCGCGGTCGAACTGCATACCTTCAACGACATCGAGTGTTGTTTCGAGGCTTTTTGCTTCTTCGACGGTGATAACGCCATCTTTTCCGACTTTTTCCATAGCGTCAGCGATGAGATCACCGATAGCGTTGTCATTATTTGCGGAAATAGCAGCGACTTGTGCGATCTCGGTTTTCTCGGAAACCTCTTTGCTCAAGCCGTGAATTGCGTTAACGACTGCCTCAACGGCTTTTTCAATGCCGCGTTTGAGTGCCATAGGGTTATGCCCTGCGGCAACGTTTTTCAAGCCTTCGCGATAGATAGACTGTGCGAGGATAGTTGCAGTGGTGGTTCCGTCTCCAGCGACATCGCTGGTTTTAGATGCGACCTCTTTGACCATCTGAGCGCCCATATTTTCGTAGGCGTCTTCGAGTTCCACCTCTTTTGCGACGGTAACACCATCTTTGGTGATCGTCGGTGCGCCGAATTTCTTATCGAGCACGACATTCCGTCCTTTGGGACCTAATGTAACTTTTACTGCGTCCGCGAGCTTGTCAACGCCCCGTTTAATAGCGCTCCGTGCTTCTTCATCAAACGCAAGTTGTTTTGCTGCCATGTGTTTAACTCCTTTTCTTAGTTAACCTTGGCTAAGATATCATCTTCGCGCAAGATGAGATATTCAGTGTTATCGTACGTAACTTCGGTGCCGCCGTATTTGGCAAAAAGGACGAGGTCGCCTATTGCCACGTCAACGGGTTGTCGGTCCCCGCTATCGAGAAGTCTACCGCTTCCAACGGCAACAACTTCGCCTTCCTGCGGTTTCTCTTTGGCGGTGTCGGGGATGATAATCCCACCGCTCGTTGTTTGTTCATCGTTATCTGAACGTTTGACGAGAATTCTATCGCCAAGGGGTACAAGTGCCATGTCGCTGAGTTCCTCCTTGAGTATGGCGTGAAAATTGTGAGAGAAGACTTTTGTGTCTTCACTCAGTTCACTATATCCTGAAACGGTGTAAAATGACACCGTCATGTCTTCAAGACATTCAGTAGCAATTTTCGTGCCAATCCCTGAAACTGCCATATCGTCAGGGTTAGACGGAAGAACGTGACATTTTGGCAGGCTTTCTGCCGTGACAATTTGTCGCTTTCAAAAATTAAATTGAAATATACTGCGCCATTTTGGCACGTATTGGCTATTCTATGTAGCAGGACATGGAACCAACTGTCCTGTTTCCCCTGCGCGATATGCGGCGGCAAGAATCTCGTTTGCTCTTAATCCATCATTTCCGGTTGTGATAGGTGCTACACCTTCGTGTACACATGCTGCGAAATGCTCAAATTGATATTGATACAGATCTTCGTATTGTGAGGCGATCAATTGTTGTTCGCCCTCAAAATAGGTTTTGATTTTCCAACCATCGTCGTTGTAAACCCAAGTTGTGCCTTCTGTACCGTAGAGTTCTAAAACAATATCGCAGTGTGGTACTGAAAAACTGAGGTCAGTGAAAGCTTGTGCACCGTTATCGAAGCGCATGAAGATACCACCGGTTTCTTCAACAACAGTGTCTTGAGTTGTGGTGTTGTAAAACGCGCTGACGGCGTTCACCTCACCAATGAGGTAACGGAGTAAATCCACACTATGCGGACCGAGGTCCATGAAGCATCCGCCGCCACCTTTTTCGGGTTGTGCTCGCCATTCGTCAGGTGTGAGTTGGTACTGTTTCAGAAATGGCATACGCCCATGGACTATCGTGCCGAAACGTCCATCGTCTACCCAAGCTTGGATTTGTTGGAAGCAGGAATGAAACCGGAAGAGAAAGCAGACTTGCAGGTGGACACCGTTTGTTTCGCAGGCAGCGATCATTTCTGTACATTCTTGTGGCGTGAGTGCCATCGGTTTATCGCAAAGCACGTGTAAGCCGCGTTCCGCGGCGGCGATGACCTGCTCACAGTGTAGGTGAACGGGTGTTGAAACGTAGACTGCGTCGAGTGCATCGTCTGCGAAGAGGGCATCGACGGTGGTGTAGGCGTTGGTTGCGCCGTGTTCTCGCGCCAATCGTTCTGCGCGCGTCGCGTCGCGAGAGAGCAAGGCGTGGAGTTCTGCGCCTTCAGCCTTTTTAATGGCTGGCATCGCTCTGCGTTGTGCGACGCTGCCCGCGCCTAATACACCCCATTTTAAGTTCATTGTTTTTGGACCTCGTTTGTTTTATTTTTCAGAAGATCGGAGAGCTTAGAAGCCTCGTTCTCTGTCAGTGTCGAAGTAACTGTGGATTTATTATAGGGGATTTTTGGATATATCTCAATGCTTTTGTATATGGCAGTCAGCAATCGGCTATCAGAATTTTAGCCGTTAGCCATCAGCAAAAGTAGAAGCCCCAGCGGGCGACATCTCTGTAGAACAACGACGTTAGGTTGTTGGGTTTCGCTGTATGTTTTTCCAAGAAACGTGTATTGTGGAATTGAAGTTTCGGAGGTGGCAAGAGGAACCAAGGGTTTACCGCTCAACCCAACCTACGCGTCTACTGGGACCTGGTTGCTGACCGCTGACTGCCGACAGCTAATTACTCAATAGGAGATGCACACCGGTTACGAACAGGAAGAAGAGGACAATTCTTGAGAAGAGGAGTTCCGGCACACGGTTATTGAGGGAGATACCCGTTAGCACGCCTAACCCGATAAATGGGAGAAGCGCGAGTGCTTCGATCAGAATTTCAAAAGAGAAAAGTTGCAACTGGAAATAGAACGGAATTTTGATGAGGTTGAGTAGGAAATAAGTGGCGGTCGTGGTTGCGACGAAGGCGGTGTTGCCTAAACGTTGTGGAAGCAGGTACATGACGACGACGAGTCCACCCATATGCGCGAGGGTTGAGAACGCACCTGCGAATATCCCTGCCAGAAGTCCTTGCCACGTTTTGAATTGGAGTGCTGTTTGGATGGATTGTCCTGAATTTCCGAAGAGTGGTTGCCAATACGGACGCAGGAATTCTAACATCGCAAATAAGCAGGCGATGCCACCAATGACCTTTTTTAGGTGGACATCAGAGATGTCCTTCAAAATCAGGCTTGCTAAGGTGATACCGAGTAGAGAGCCGAGGATCAGTCGTGTGACACTCTGACGATGCCACCGCTTCCAGTAGTGGGAAAGCGAGAAGATGTCTGTTGAGAACAGGAGCGGGAGCATTAACCCGATGACGTTTCGAGCACTGCGGAAATGCGTGAACATGGGGACGACGACCATCCCGATGCCCCCGCCGAAGCCCGCTTTACTGACACCAGTGAGCCATGCCCCGAAGCAGAGGATGATGATTTCGTAAATGGTGCTGCCTCCTTCTTGGTGAGGTGAGTATAGCAGTTTATCCGTAAATTGTCAAGAGGAATAGGCATCAGTGCAGAAGGCGATAGTGGGATACCTCGCCAGCCGAATAAAGAGATTTGGAAGGGGCCAGTGCGGTTACAAACCGCACCTACAAGGACCAAAGAAGCACTCACTGGGAAACCGCGTCCACCAAAATCAGGGAGGTGAAAGCCGATAGCCAATAGAAGAAATATTTGACATTCGGCGTGAGATGTGGTATAATTTATGAAATGATTTCGTAATTTTAAATTCTAATGGAGGGTAAAAAAATGGTTCAAGTAGAAGTAAGTGTCGATTCAGGTGAAGCGTTTGACCGTGCCTTGGCACGCTTTAAGAAGATGTGTGGAAAAGCCGGTATCGTCACAGAGATAAAAAAACGGAGTTTTTACGAGAAACCGAGCGAGAAACGACGCCGAATTGAGATGAAAAGGCAGCGCAAGGTGAAACCCCGCAGAATGGGTGGTGAACGTCCACACTTTTACAATGGCGGTGGTAGTGATAACAATCGGTAAATAGCGTGAGGAGGGATGCATGGCAGATCTGGCTACTGGCGAGGCTTTGGACAATTATAAAGGGCTTTTGATTCAATACTGCCAAGAACGTGGGCTGCGCCAGCCGACTTATACTGAAACGCAGCACGGACCGGCGGATTCCCCACAATGGCAGGTAACAGTGTCTTACGGGGACTCGGTTTATGAGACACCGGCACCGATTCCTGGTTCAAAAAGGTTTGCACACCAAGTAGCCGCACAGCAGGTGTTAGACGAAATCAACTCGCGGCGCGAAAGTTTTTTAGCGGGTGGGACAGTAGATACAACCCGTGCGCCTATTTCAGAACCTGTTTTAGATACCCCTTCACCGCTTGAAGTCCCTATATCACTCGTGTCAAGCGCATTGACGATTGCGAACGAGCGGCTTACCACATCGCAACCTGCCCGGTATCGGACGCTTACAGATGCCGAATTTTCGCAAAAACTTTCCAAATTGACGTTAGAAATTGTCCGGAGTCTGCTTGAGAGGGCGGAAGTGGATAAGATTACGTTTCAGTAAGTTAGCCATCAGCTATCAGCGATTAGTCGTTAGAAAAGGTCATTCCTACAGCGGAGGCGAGGTTTTTAAACCTCGCCGTTTTTTTTTGATCAGTAACCTCGCCACAGAAGGGTTTTTTCTTTTGACATTCCCTGGTGAAGTGCTATATAATACGAGGGGCATGTTTTTTGCACAAAGGGCAAGGGTTGTGCCTCTCACCTGTAACGGGCGGGGCTCTCGTCAGTGGCAGAAATATATGTGCTACGGCTTCTTTCCGACGAAATAGACGGCTGATGCCAAAATGTGGGCATCTTTATGTAGGGAGAGTGGTACATCTAACAATAGGATCGGAAATGTCAGCCATCCGATAATAAGAGAGATTGCTTTCGCGAGGAGTAAACTACCGAACGAACAGACCAGTCCAACATACTCTCGGAAGATCCAGTGTAAAGAGGTCGTCGGACCGGCGCAGGGCCCGCTTTCGATTTCAGAGAATGCGGCACAGAGTTGGACGATGCCGGGAACTGTCCACCGCTGGTAATCGTGAGGAGAGGCGTGGTAGCCTTGTAGGAATGGAACAGCGATGCAAATATTGCCACCGGGTTTCAGCACACGATAGATCTCAGCAACAACGAGGTTCGGCGAGCGGACATGCTCAAGGACAGCTTCAGAGATTACCGCATCGAAGGTGTCGTCGCTGAACGGCAAAAAGTGTCCATCGGCGACAATATCGACTTCAGGGGTCATGTCAATTTCGAGGTTGATGACGTTTGGAGAACGGCGACGAGTGCCGGCACCAAGATCCAAGATTTTCGCGTCAGGACCGAGGGACTGGAGTCGTTTTCTGACACATCGATTCCATCGTGGGGCGGGATATGGGCACCCGATGAGGTAAGATAAGAACGGGTTTTGTCTAAGTTTGCGTTTTATGCGTGAAATCAAATCCGGTTTCGAGTCTGTCATAAGATATGATGATACATAACCTTTCCGAAAAGTATGAGGGATATTTTCGCGGTGTCCGGGGGTCTGCCTTACGTCTCGGCGTGAACGTCTGGCATCAATTCATGGGGCATAAATGTCTCCAGCAGGCATCGTCGTTGGCGTTTAACACGTTGCTGTGTCTTGTGCCGTTGTCGGCGGTTGCGCTGTTTTTGCTGAAAACGTTCGGTATTGTGGAAGATGGCAATTCGCCATTAATCGTGGTACTCCGGGACAATTTCCTGCCGCGCTACAGTGCTGAGGAAATTGTATCAGAACTCTCAGGATTTGCCAATAGAAATCTTGGTGGTCTGAGTGTCGGTGGGTTTCTGCTGTTTTTGCTGGTCTCAACGATGCTGTTCATGTCGGTGGAGCAGCATTTTAACGATATTTGGGGCGCGCGGCGTCGGTTGCCGGTGGTGCAAGCGTTCCAGAAATACGCCGTTTTCTATACGTTGCTCTCTGTCGGACCGCTTCTGCTCTGGCTCTTCTTTTCGACGGCTACCAACTGGGTGTTCGCACACGTGTTCCCATGGGTGCTGGTCTACTGCCTTTTTTTCCTGATGTATATTGCAATGCCGAATACGTTTGTGAAGTGGAGTGCCGCACTGTTCGGTACATTCATTGCCGGGACGTTCTTCCAGATCGCGAGGATCGCCTTTGGGCGTTACCTTGAGTTGGTGTGGCAGAACTATAGCGACATCTACGGTGCGCTGGCAATGTTGGTCATCTTTGCTATCTGGACATACGTGGCGTGGGTGGTGATCTTGCTCGGTGCGGAGGTATCGAATTCTGTTCAGCATTTCCGTCAGCCGGATGTTGCGCGTGGACGGTTTCGCCATGAAACCAACGGCTATCTGAATGCTTCTGGCGTGATTACGTTGTTTCTGATCGTCGCGGAGCGTTTTGCTAAAGGTGAGGGCGCGTGTTTGGTGGGGGAGGTTGCTGCGCGTTCGGGTGTTTCGGAAGAGGCTGTGCATCAGAGTTTTGAACGGTTCAAGGCGGCGGGGTTAATCTATGAGGTTGAGGGGGATACGGATGGGTATCTCCCGGCGCGTGCGTTAGAGGATATTACGTTGGCAACGCTTGTAGATGCGGTTGAAGGTGAGATGACGACACATTTTGCGCAAGGGATACCGTCTAAGTCAGGCGCGCGTGTGTTGGGAACGCTCCAGCAATCACAGCGGGAATGTTTGGAGAAGGTTACGGTCGCGTCGTTGTTGTAGCGTCTTCCTATCTGGTAGGTATGGTTTCCTAACCGTGAAAAAACGGTAGATGCGGTTTTGCGGTGTACTCGCCCAAATGCGATCTACATTCCTAACCACACCGGGTTATCCAGAGTATCCTTCGGAGTTGATAAATTCGGTTTACATTTTTATTTCTCAGAATCAGGACTGCCATATTCACGCCTTTTTCGCTGGCGAGGTTACAACCTCGCCAGCGGGACATCAGGACTCTACTAACGGAGCGGTGAAAATTCGCTGGCTTTGACATAATACAAAAATCCGATACACATCTCGTCTGTCGTTTTCTCGCCCCAACCGACAGGGATCGGTGGACTGTGAGGGTTGGATGGGTTCTCTGGCGAATTATCGAAATGCGCGACGAGATCGACACGCGTGCCAGCCGGTAGGAAAAGCGGTTGGCGAAAATGATAAACGTCCTGCCAATTGAAATCCCAATCTTGGATCCAGATGAGGTCGTGTTTCTCACCGGATGGCGTTGTGGCGACAAGCCGCATATCGCGTCCAAGTAAGTGCATATGTGGCATCGTTGCTAAAAGATAAACGTCCTTCTTGAACTTCTCCGATGCTAAAACCTCATGCCAGTTGTCACCCGCAGGGATGACAAAATCACTGTTGATGGCATCCCCAATATGCAATTTTGCTGTTTCCGGTGTTTTGGAGAAGTATAACCCCAACCGTGAGCGATCCCGTTCAAGATGTCCAGTGCGATAGTAATGTACCTGCATGACGATGTCGGCACCTTTCGGTAAGAGATAACCTACACCCTCCGGTAAGACTAATGGCGTAACGCCGGGTGCCCAACCACCGACCGTTCCTGCGCTATCAAACCCCGGTCCTGTCCCTTCTGTAACATAGCCCGGTTTTGGATCTTGTGCGTCGAGTTTACGCGCTTCGCCGTTCACGTCTAAATATGCGATGACGTGATGTACAGTTTTGCGATTGCCGGGTTGCACATCAACGGCTTGAACGTACATGTCCCTCTCGAAGTTGGTAGGTATAATGAACTGCCGATATTCGTCTTCGCCTTCGGGTTCAATCTCATATTCGACCGGCATTTCAGCGATCCAATCAGGTTCACCGAGTGCCCATCCTTCGGGGAACTCCGGTGCGGGTGGCACAGCGTCAAGATCACCAGCGGGAGCACCGGCTTCTACCCAGTGTGCAATCATCTGGATTTCGGTGTCTGTGAGTTGCCGCGCGTTCTTGAAGTCGCCGTAGCCGGGTGCGGGTTTCCACGGTGGCATGAGACCTGCCTGTGTATATTCAGCAATTTCAGTCGCCCACGCCTTTGCGTCGCTGTAATCGGTGAGTGTGAAGGGTGCTACCTCTCCGTGCCGATGGCATGTTTGGCAATTCTTCTGGAGGACGAGTGCGATGTGCTCGCTATAGGTAATCTCTGCGGGGAGATCCGTTTCGGGGAGATGGATCGTGCATCCGAACGCCGGTGTCTCTTGCACGGGGATAGAGGTATCTGTATGTGTTGCGATGAGCGAGTCTCGTAGGTAATGGTGCTTAACGCGTGGCTCATAGCGGTTATCGTCGATGGCACCGCGGTAGGTGACCGCACCGGTTGTGTCAATGAGGATGGCTTGCGGGGTCATAGTTGCGCCAAGTGTACGTGCGAGTTTGCCGGTTGTATCCTTCACGATAGGGAACGGATAGTCAGCCTTAGCAATGTAGTTTTTTACGTCGTCTTCGGAATCGTTTTCATTGGCGTAGACTGCGACGAAGGTGGTATTTTTAGGTGCGAATTCGGCGTGCAACCGTCTCAAACGCATCGTGTAGCGTTGTGCAACGGGGCATTCGGTCGCGAGGAACGCGAAGACGACCGGTCCCTGCGCGGTGAGGATGTCTAAGGTATGTGTGTCGCCGCGGAGTGTCGTAAAGGTGAGAAGCGATATTTTTGTGCCGATCGGAACGTTGCTCGGTTGCCCGGATGCCTCTTGGATAACACGGTGTTTTTTTGCGATCGTGTATTCGGACGCGGTATGTCCTGTGAAGGGTAATGCGAGTATAAGGAATAGCAATAGTAACTGCGGTTTCATAGGGACCTCCTATTGATGGTTTCCTCGTTTTAGTATAGCACGTTTTGGCAGTGCGGTCAAGGGGATTTTTTAAATGGCTGTAGGCTATCAGCAATCAGGAGTGGTGCTACGTACCCTCTCAGTAATCAGCAGTCAGTAACAAGAGACGTTAGAACTATCAAAACCCTCTTTAACTGATAACTGAAAGGATTTTCGTATGAAGTTTAAGTATTTAATCAGGTAATTTTTGAAAAGAATCCAGCGTTGTTCAGCTCAGACTGCGTAGACCAGGTAATCATCACTACGCCAGTATTTTCCTGACGTTCAGGATGGAAGTGTGAAGTTCGACAGGCAACGCTCCGCCAGCGCGGAAACCAAGTATGCCAACATCGTCCATCGAACCATAGTAACTGCTCGCACGGATATACGTCACTTGTGCGAAACTCGCATCAGAGGCAAGTACCCAAGAATCCATCACCGTGCCATTTTCCGGTTCTGCTGGACCGACAAAGACAGGAATGTGTCTAAGGAAAATGTCCATGTATTAGACAACATTACTAATTTTCCTCCATTTAAATCAAACTAAAAAACATTCAAATATCGAATAGCGTGGGGCAGTAGGGATCCATGCCCCTGCACACTTCACATCGTGTGCTTCATTATCAAACAGCAAGAACAGATTTTCAGGGATGAAATCTATTCTGAACTAACCTTTAGTGCGTATCTTTGAAGCCTACGGGGTTAGGGAAACCTCGTCTACCCGTAAAGGCAGATGTCTTCAGAACACGCTTGGAAATTTGAGTTTGGGGTTCTCGCTTTATAGCGGTGTGCCTACATCGCTATAGATTGAGCCAAACCACTTGTATAAACGTTATTAATTGTAAACGAGTTACGAAAAGATGTCAAGTCTTTTTTACGGTGTAAGGAATTAGGATCTCATTCTACCGCAATATATGTAATTATTATACCACATTTGTCGTGTGGTGTCAAATTTTTCTTCAAAAAAATGTGTAGCGAGTTTTTGGGAGTCGGGAATCGCCAGAATCAAAATTCAGAAGTCCATGCTACCAAGAAGTC
>JAPOOP010000345.1 GCA_026713385.1 Candidatus Poribacteria bacterium
GACGCTTCGGTCAGAAGTAGCCGCTTGGCAAGCGTATCGCAATCGGATGGCAGGGCCTGTCGACTGGCGATTTACCACACACGACGCACGCATCAAACTCAAATGGTTATATCCTAAAACTCAAACCTGAACGACTACTAGGTATGCCTTCTCGATGACATGGGATTTTAGCGAATGTGTAATTTTGAGTGAAGTGCCGGGCAGTTATCAACTCTGCCTTAACAAAATTCTCACCTCCATGGAAACTATAGGACGTGCACATATACCAGAGACACCAGATTGTTTAATTTCACTTCAATCTGCTACGGATCCGGTCAACCGGAAAGTCAATGCTATCCTTACCGATCCCCCCTACTATGATGCAATTCCTTATGCTGATCTTTCGGATTTCTTTTATGTATGGCTCCGTCGCTTAACCAGCGACCGTTTTTCTAGTACTTTCGCAGAGCCGTTGACTCCAAAGCTAGAAGAGTTGGTGCAACACCATAAAGCTGGTGAAATCGGCAGGACCGGCAAAAAATTCTACGAAAAAGGTATGGCAGAGAGTTTTCGATCAGCGTACAATTCATTGGATGATGAGGGTAGAATGGTGATTGTGTTTGCCCACAAAGCCCCGGATGCATGGGAGACACTTATTAAGGCAATGCTTGAAGCAAGTTTGGTAGTTACAGCATCGTGGCCTATTGACACCGAGATGCAAGCAGGGCTTAAAGTGAAGCATGCTGCACTTGCAACTTCGCTTTGGATGGTCTGTCGAAAACGGCCAGCAAAGGCTAAAGCTGGGCATTACGGTAAAGTCAAACGCGATATGCAACAACGAATTACCGAACGTCTCCGTTATTTCTGGGATGTGGGGATCCGAGGCCCCGACTTCGTTTGGGCAGCAATCGGACCAGCTTTGGAAAGCTACTCAAGTTACACGGAAGTCAAACGCATGGGTGGACAAGCCTTCACCGTGACCGAGTTTCTCACAGAAGTACGGCGGATGGTGACGGACTTCGCCCTGGGGCAAATTCTGCACGACGCAAGCACAGAGGCACTGGACGAATGGACGCGCTATTACCTGATGCACAGAGACTACTTCGGGACAGAGAACGCACCGGTAGGTGAGTGTATCCTCTTGGCACAAGGCTATGGCGTGCCACTTGACGATTTGAGAGACCGACACATCGGCATATTGAAGAAAGTCAGTTCTGGCAACGCACTCAAACTCCTCGGACATACCGAACGCATTTCGGACCGAATCGGCTATGCCCACACTTCCGGGAGAATTCCGATGATAGACATGATTCACCGGAGCGAGAAACTTTGGATCACGGGCGAAACCGCGCAGCTCAACGCTTACTTCCACGAGCACGGACTTCAAGAAAATCCTCTTTTTAAGGCTGTCGTTCAGGCACTCATTGAAACAAGTCCTCAAGGTTCCGATGAAAGATCGCTTTTGGAGGCACTTATCAAGCATGAACCCGGAGAATTCAGCGGAATATCATCTTCAAGACAATCTACAAATGAGACCGAACAGCAACTTACGTTTGAAGATATGATATCAAAATAGGTTTGAAGCCGGGGCATTCAATTGTAGCAGGACTTACGCAGCGTGCTCTTTTGTAGCATAGGAAACCGTTAGCCTGTGTCCCCAAATGCCTGTGTTTTTTCGGCATCTGCCTCTAAAACCAAGTGTTACGGTCAAAATTGCGTAAGTCCTATATAGGCTTTTGGTAGTATTCTTTTCACAGGTGTTAATACTTAATTTATGTTATGATTTAAGACAAACTGCAGAAATTTTCGCAGCATTTCGCTGTAATTTCTTAAAATTGAATGGCACTGAGGTTTGAAAGTTTTTCGGTTGACTTTAGCAGACGACTCTGTTAAACTGCACTACATGCCGAATACCAAATATCTATGACCTGGAAGAGGAGCAAGTCCATGGGCAATAACGCATGGCATGAACATTGTATTTTAAGAGATGATGTCCGACAAGGCACGCTTGAACTCGCAGACTTCGCAGCGGATATCTATGAAGTCCGAATGGGAAACGCACCCAACGTCTATCAGATACCCAATCTCTTTTTCGATCGCACCTACCCCACCCATAAACTCAAAACCTTGGTGCAAAACGTCCTGCGGCGGCTATCCGGAAAAGGTGGCAACCCTATCCTCACACTTCAAGTCGCTTACGGCGGTGGGAAAACCCATGCCCTGATTGCCCTCTTACACTTGGCTGAACACGGTACCGACTTCCAAACACACCCCACTGTCCAAGAATTTATCCAATTCAGCGGTTTAACGACGATACCTCGAACGCGCGTTGCCATCCTCCCGTTTGACCAATTCGACGTGGTAAACGGGCTTTCGGTTGTAAGCCCAGACGGTAAACAAAAACAGGTCAAAACACCCTGGGGCGCATTGGCGTATCAACTCGCTGGCGATAAAGGGCTTGAAATCGTCGCCAAGCACGAAGCCGATTATATCAAGCCAGCTGAAACGCCCCTCGTCGAGCTACTCAAATTGCCACAAAACGAAGGACTCTCTACCCTCATTTTGCTGGACGAAACACTCATGTATACATGTACTGCTGTCAAGGCGGATCCAAATCGATACGGAATCCTTCGGGATTTTTTTCAAGTACTTACGCAAGCAGTGAAAAAGGTTAACAACGCCGCAATCGTAGCAAGCCTTATCACTGCCGATATTACTGCCGACGATCCGACCGACATCCGCGTCCTAAATATGTTAGAAACAATATTCCACAGGTTGGATGAGATCGCTGAACCTATTTCACAGGGAGATGTTTCAGAACTGCTCCGACGGCGGCTGTTTGAATACGTACCCCCTGAAAGCACACGTCGTTCTATTGTAGACAGCCTCATCGCAGCCCGACAAAAACTCCACCTCCGAGGACAGCACACGGCTCAGGAAGCTTATGACAAACTCTTAAAGTCTTATCCGTTCCACCCAAATCTCATCGATGTATTTGAGCAAAAATGGACACAACTGGATAATTTTCAAGGGACGCGTGGGATGTTTCGGACTTTCGCACTCCTCCTCAGAGACGCTTTCGGAGAAGACCCCGCAGCATTTGTCGGCCCGAACGCGCTCCTTTCTACCGATACCGAACTCTCAGATACCTTACAGGAACTCACTAAGGCGTGTGATGAAGGGGCTAATTGGACACCGATTCTCAGAGGTGAACTCGATAGAGCCCGGACTGTCCAGAAGCAACTCCCACTCCTGAAATCTCGCGAAATTGAAGCCGCAGTCCTTGCTACCTTTTTGCATTCGCAGCCTATTGGACAAAAGGCAGAATTGGCAGACCTACACCTTCTACTTGCACACGCTGACATCGACGCAGTATCCGTTGAAAAAGGGCTTGCTGAATGGCGAGATGCCTCATGGTTCCTTAAAGAAAACCAGAGTAGTTGGGCTTTGGGAACCACTCCCAATCTAACCAATATGCACGTTCGCGCAATGGCGAGAATTAACGAAGACCAAATCACCGAAAACTTAGTGAAACGGATAAGAAGTGCTGCAGTCGGTCGGAACACAGATAAGGTTGATGTTCATACGTTACCCACTTCATCCGAAGACCTTTCCAATACGCCAGAACTCCGCTTTGTGATTGCTGATCCTAAACACACGGCAGTACCGGGCGAAAATGTTTCTGCATCACTTGCAGCGTTTTTCAATAGAACCTATCGGAACAGTGTTATCGTGCTTGCCGCTGAAAACGCACTGTTAGCAGGACTGCGACAACGCATTCGTAAAATCCTTGGGTGGGAATCAATCCAAAATGGAGATGACATAAACCTGCTTAGTCCAGAACAAAAAACATTACTCCCGCAACGAAAACGAGACGATGAAACCGGAATTTTGGATTCTGTCATATCCGCGTATAATGTGCTTATTGCTGTTGACGAGGACGGGGACATTAAAGCGAGTTTGTTACCACCAGGGCCGAATTCACCGTTTGAACGCGTGAAGAAAGCCTTGATTGACGAGGATAGATTGTTAGCAACTTCACTCGACCCAGAACTACTCACACCGGAGAGTTACTTTGATATTTGGGGAGAGGACGAAACCGCTAAACCCGTTCAGGGGTTATACGGTATGTTTGCCAGCCTACCCCGTCTACCCCGATTATTGAACCGACAAGTATTTGTTGACACCCTTCGACGCGCGGTTACAGAAGGTCAGATTGTGCTACGCACTGTCCGTCCGGATGGTTCACAGTATACTCACTGGCGTGAAGCACCCGCTACTGACGGGGATCTCTGGAAAAAGGAATTAGAAATTGTTCCAATTGAATACGCTGAACTCCATAACCTTAGTGCTGAATTATTAGTTCCGGGTCAACTGCCAGAACTGTGGCAAGGTGATAATGTTCCCACAACGGTAGGTGCAGCTCGCGAATTTTTCAACGGGGACGAGGTTCCCAAACTCGCTTCTGATAACATTCTTTTAGACGCTATTCAATCTGCTGTTCAAAACGGTTTACTCATGGCACGTCGCCAAGACAAAGCATATCTTAAGGAACTCGTTCCTGACGCGGAGATGACGGACGATCTGGAATTACTCACGCCGTTAGAACCCATCAGCGGCTCCGAGCTCAGCCACAAAAATTTGCCTGATGCTTGGGAGAATGAAACTTCATCTGTCGGGAAAATAATACATGTGTTATCAGTGCTCAAAGGTTCTCCAATTCCGTGGTTATTGGTTGTTGATGCTATCAACGACGCTCGAGATAAAAGACTCTTTGAATTCGTTGAGGAGAGTCCACCGTGGCCCTGTGCTGCTGACGAAGCCGATAAGGTCGGTTTAAAAGTTTCACAAGCGGCCGTGAAAATAACACCAAAAGATCTTATTGGGACTGATGCCAAAGCAGCATGGGAATCTGGAAACCCTACATTGGGATTGATTAAAGAAACGCTTGAATCCAATATAGGGACCGCTATACCTGATCATGTGTTTCTCGAAACTGTCAGAGGTGCTATTGATGGTGGATTAATCGTTTCGGATGGATCACTAACTGACGACTTCTATCATGTTCGGGTGCGTCAGGCAGCGTGGATTGGTCATGCTGAATCCCATCTTACCGAAATTGAAATCCAGGATTTGGCTGAAGCGGTCGCTGATTTGGCTGATATCGCACCTGAACTCGACTTTAAGTTTCGCATCACAATTACCGCCGAGGGCGAACCTCCGTCAGGTGAAGTATTAGAAAAAATAAATGACGCACTTCAAAAGGTCACGGATAAACTTAGGTTTGGTTAAATGGAAAAACCCGAGAAACCTGTGTTAATGTGAGTTTGATAATTAAAAATCCAAATGAAAAATGTTACACTTTTCACCAAATTATTTTTTTTCAAAAGAGAATCGCAACAGAGAAACACCCAGGGAACCCACGCCACCCGTGAATTCTCAACCGAAATGTGCACAGAAATGCCAATTTAAAAATGTTATAAAATCGTAACATTTTGGAACATTAGGTGCCTCTGGGGTCAGGGGTTTCCGTAGCGAAACCCAACATGGCACTTTTATCAAACTCACGTTGTGTTACAATTCTAAACTGGAGGAAACAGATGCCAAAACATGGAATTCCGAAGCAAAAAAAATTAAAAGGCATGAACAAGTATCAAAAGAAAGCGCATCGTCGGGGTGAAGATCGATTGCGCGGTAACGAGGTTGAATACTACCTCTCTCTCGCCTACTCTTCCAACCCGGACGATCGCGTTGAGGCAATGGACAATCTCTGTCCCTGTCATGTTCGGAAAAGCATCGACAAGGTTTGGAAGGCACTCTACAAAGGGTTAGTCGATCCCGACGTGCGCGTCCGAAAAGCCGCGTGGCATACACTTGATGATGGCGGGAATCCGAACGATCCAAGACTGCAACCGCTCCTTGAAAGAATCGTCAAAGAGGAAACCGATCCGAGGCTTCGCCAAAATGCACTTGACCTCATTGCCGCTACCCGAAAAGTTGAGGAGCAGAAGGAAGTTTTGTTGGGGCAGAAAGCACATACCTTTTCTGGACGGTGTGATTGGTGTGGCGCGTCAAATGTACCTGTCAGTTATGATTACGAGACCGAGTTTGAGACAAACGGTACCAAACGTTTCGCCTTAGTCTGTGAGGCGTGCGAATCCGTATAACGGGTTTGAAGTTTAATGTATTGGTCGTAAAAAATTAGGGTATGGTTTCTCTTTTTTTGGCTTTTGAAAAGAAAAAATAAAGAAAAATTGGGTCCGATGCAACAAAACAGATAACACCCCAATTTTTGCCGCTTTTGAAAAAAAGTGAAGGGAAATCAATTTCGATGCAACAAATCAGGCAACATCCGAATTTACAAACACGTTTGCCACTTTTTAAAGGATAGTAAACGGGCGTTTGTGGTGGCTAAAATTAGAATGCGTCGGATTCAGGGGAGGCGTAGGAGGTTCAGAGTCTTGTCTTGAATCTTCTAAGACAAAAAACCGTAGTCCGTAATGAAATGGAGGACGGATTTGTGAGAAGCCTGTCTAAAGTTTCAATCCCCGTTATTTAACCGCAAGGTAAATTAAAAAAATGATTCCTGATGATGTGTACGTACACAAAACAGTGGAGGGCGATGCCGAGGCGTTCAACGAGCTCGTCAATCGGCATCATTCAAAGATTTATGGGCTTGCGTACCGAATGCTCGGCAATCCCGAAGATGCCGCCGACGCGACGCAGGAAACGTTTTTAGAGGCATACAAATCAATTAAGGCGTTTCGATTTCAGTCGCAGTTCGGGACATGGCTATATAGTATCGGCATTAATACGTGCCAACAGTATATCCGTAAATCGCAATCACATGAACGCAAGCTTACCGCTTACACCAGAGAAACGGAAGTAGATGGCACGGTTTCTGAAATGGACTCACCCGAACGATCGGTTGTGAGTGCCGAGCAGAGTGAAATGGTTCAAGGTGCCATCAATCGGTTACCACAGAAACAACGTGAAGTTGTTACACTATACTATATGCAACACCTCAAGTACCGGGAGATCGCTGAGATCTTAAAGTGTTCGGAAGGCACCGTAGCTTCACGGTTGAATCAGGCACTGAAAAATCTCAAGCGGAAGTTGAGCAAATATTATCTCTTGGAAGGAGAGTCTTCATGAATTTAAATTGCGAACAGACTCTTAACAATTTGCCACACCTCGTCGTGAATGCAGATGCCCGAGCGACAGAACCGATTTCTGAAGAAATTTCGCGACGCACCCTTTTGGAGCATCTGCGGACCTGTCCAGAGTGCCAGAGAGAGTACGAAGCGTTGTGGCACACCGCGGATGTGTTGGAGAATACGGATGCTCCAAATCCACCACCGGAATTAGTCGGAAACATTCAACGCAGCGTCCGACAACTCCATCGACAACAGCAGCTCGCATTCTTCGCGAGTCCCGTAGCGTGGTGTCTTGACCGATTAAAGTTAGATCTCTCTCCGAGGTTAGTCAACGCCATTGTCCTACTCTTCTTTCTTGTCGCTTCCGGTTTTGTCATGAAACTTGCGTTCTTCACAAATTCGCCTGAACCCGAGTTCGGTTTGACCGCAATGGAAAAGACACGGCTTCGGCATGTTAGGATCTCACCCTCTCCATGGGCAATGGTTAAAGACACTGAAACGAAAGTAGAGAACCCGAGCGCACCACAGCAATCTGGAATCGCTGTCCAGCCTGTGCATGATTCCTTCTTCAGTCCAACGCAAGATTCATCGGCGATGTGGCGCACCGATACTATAGGTTATCAGGAACAGACAGGTGAAGCCAGCATGGTTAACTATGCCCGAGATATTGCAAGCGAAAAGCTGACTGTGTTTTGGAATCACATTAAAACCGAGTTGTAGCCTTTTGATTGAACGAAGACCCAATCAAAAAATATTCACGAGAAAAGGAGTATATTCTTGAGTCGTATTCACACTCTTTTCACCGCAATTGTTATTGCATTGGCGATTTCTGTTATTAACGGTTGTTCAAGGACAGACAAACTGACCATTGGCGACGAAGGCGAAGAATCTAACACTGAACTTGCACTGAATGAGCAATATGATGAGGTCCGAAGCGGAGCCCGACTGATTTTAACTTACCACGCGCAGACCAATGCCTTCAAAGGTACTGTGGAAAACACGACAGACGAAACTTTGAAGCAAGTCCGAGTTGAAGTTCATTTGTCAAATGGAACAGAACTCGGTCCTACACCCTCAGGCGACCTCGCTCCCGGGGAAATACGAGAGATTGAACTCGTGGCAACCGGTACAGAGTTTAACGGGTGGACTGCCCATGCCGAAGTAGGCGAAGGCGAACATAGTAGTGGTGAATCTCACGGAGCGCACGACAGTGAAGGTGGTGGCGAACACAACTAATACTGTATGCTCTGTTTAACAGTTCATCGTAGGTCAATTTATTCTTCAACCATTGAAGGCGCGGTTTCTAATCGCGCTCTTCTTTTTTTTTTAACGCTTGGCATCGAGAATTTGGAGAAAACAATTGACACACAACAGTTTTTTGTGTATAATAGCCAAAAGTTTGGCATATCCTCTAAGGTAACCTAAGAGAATGGCTTCAGCGCAAAATACATCTTATGAAAAACCGCTCTTGGAAATTTCGGGCTTAAAAACAGTTTTTCCAACAGACGATGGCATCGTAAATGCCGTGAACGATGTCAGTTTTAAAATTGACCGCGGGCAGACCGTCGGCGTTGTCGGCGAAAGTGGATGTGGGAAAAGCATCACCGGACTATCGCTGCTTCAACTCGTGCCGTCACCCGGACGTATTGAAGCCGGTGAGATCCAATTTTATCGCAACGGTGGAGATGACCCGTTAGACATTGCACAGGTGTCGCCGAAGAGTGAATTGATGCGCCAAATTCGCGGCAACGAAATTGCCATCATTTTCCAGGAACCGATGACCTCCCTCAATCCAGTCTACACGATCGGAAACCAGATTGCTGAAGCGGTTGCCTTACACGAGCAAGTTGATAAAAAAATAGCGCGCGAACGCGCAATCGAAATGATAGCACGTGTCGGCATACCTGGGCCTACACAACGCGTTGATGAGTACCCCCACCAACTTTCCGGTGGTATGCGTCAACGTGTTATGATTGCGATGGCACTCTGTTGCTCACCTATGCTGCTCATTGCGGATGAACCCACAACCGCACTCGATGTGACGATCCAAGCGCAGGTACTCGGTCTCATGCAGGAACTTCAAGCGGAGATGGGGATGGCAATTATGCTCATCACCCACGACCTCGGCGTTATTGCAGATCTCGCTGATGAAGTCGTTGTCATGTACGCAGGGCGCGTTGTCGAAAAAGGCACCGTTGATGACATCTTCTATAACCCTCTGCATCCTTACACGCAAGGATTGTTAAAGTCTATACCTGTCCTCGGAAGAACGCCGCAAAGAACCTTGCCCTCCATACCCGGAACAGTTCCACACCCCTTGACACTGCCGTCGGGGTGCTCGTTTCAACCGCGGTGTTCAGAACGGATGCCAGAATGTGAGCGGATGCCGGTACTCGAGGGAATCAATGGGGAAACGGAAAATAGTGAACATGCTGTCCGATGTTGGCTTCACACAGATTTTTAATGTATTGCTCTGGGGTTGAACCAGAACGGTAGCCTGCAACACCGGCGCAGGCGGATATACGGAGTGGCAGATAAAAGTTGAAATCCAACTGACCGAACCGCAAGGTAAAATTAAAAACCTGCAACACCGGCGCAGGCGGATATACGTCGATTAACGTTATTGACGAACTCACCTAACCGAACCGCAAGGTAAAATAGCAATTAGCAGTCAGCAGTTGGCAGTCATTAAGAGGTTTTCGGCTAACACAGTTTACCTCTTAAGATAGTGTCAAAACCCGCAGCTCGTAATGAAATGGAGAGCGGATTTAAGGGACGCATCCTATAATTCTAACGCTCGTGATTACTCCGCAAGGTAAAATTAAAAAATGAAGTTGCTTGAGGTGAACGATCTCAGAAAATATTTTCCGATACAGAAAGGTATCTTTCAACGCACTGTCGGTTATGTCAAAGCAGTCGACGGTATCAGTTTTGATGTCCAACGCGGTGAAACACTCGGACTCGTCGGTGAAAGCGGTTGCGGGAAAACCACAGCAGGACGATGCCTACTCCGATTGATTCCACCCACAAGCGGGAGTTTCATTTTTGGTGAGGAAGAGGTCGATTTAGCGAAGTTAAGCTACCATGACATGCGTCCGTATCGTAGACGTATCCAGATGATCTTCCAAGATCCGCATGCATCGCTTAATCCTCGGATGACGGTCGGAGATATTGTTGGCGAGCCGATGCGCGTCAATCGGACAGAGAAGGGGGCAGCACTTCAAGACCGGATTGTGGAACTGTTAGAGTCTGTGGGTTTGAGATCGCAGGATATGCGCCGATACCCACACGCCTTTAGTGGCGGACAACGCCAACGTATCGGTATTGCGCGGGCGTTAGCACTGCAACCTGAACTCATCGTCGCAGATGAACCCGTCTCGGCATTGGATGTTTCCGTTCAAGCACAAATTCTCAATCTACTGGCGGAACTCCGTGAAAAATTCCACCTCTCTTATATCTTTATCGCACACGATCTGAGCGTCGTTGAGCATATCAGCGACCGCGTCGCAGTCATGTATCTCGGTAAAATCGTGGAGATCAGCGATGCTGAAGCCCTCTATCAATCGCCGAAACACCCCTACACGGAGGCGTTGATATCCGCTGTGCCACTTCCAGATCCGAGTGCGCAACGTAAACGCGAGCACATCCGTCTTGAAGGGGATGTCCCCGACCCATCTCAACCCCCTGCTGGATGCTATTTTCATCCGAGATGTCGTTACGCAACCGATATATGCAAACAGGAAACGCCAGAACTTCGTCAGGTAGCATCGGGTGTTCAGGTGGCGTGTCATCACAGTGATACGTTGGAGTTACAGGGAGTAGAGTGATGTCAAAACAAAAGATGTCTGCAGACCAACTCTCCGCATGTAGGAAGCGACTGGAGCAACTCTGGAAAAGCCGGATAGTGGACGAAGGTTTGCTCCATCGGGCATGGCACACTGTGCATGAGGTGGCTGCCCTACTCTATGAAGAGTTCGACGCAACGCAAGTCGCTGTCTTCGGTTCACTTACAGAGCCGATGTGGTTCACAAGTAAGTCGGATATCGATATCGCCGTGTCGGGGCTCTCCCATGATATGTATGATAAAGCTTACAGCAAAATTATGGACTTTGATTCGGAGTTCAAAATAGACTTTATCAATCTGGATACATCAAAAGGGATTTTCCGGGAACGGGTAAAACATCAAGCGATTCCTATCGAAAAAAGCATGCGTTCCCCGAATGGTATGACAGATGTGTGGCGGACGCTCTACAAACATCTTCAGCAACAGGTTTTCCCCGCTAAGGACGAAGAAATTTACGAAATGAACCGAAAAAGATTGACGCAACGCATCAACGATGAACTTGTAAAAATAAGTGAAACCCTTGAAAGAGTCACGAGGGGTTTGGAAAAACTTGAGGTGGTTTCTATTGATGTTAGAGAGTTCATCGAAAATACGATCGCTACGGATCTCGCCGATGTCTATCGAGGGATAGAGAACATCTTTTTGAGAATTGCCCGTGAGGTGGATATGTACGTGCCGACTGGAAGTAGATGGCATAAAAATTTACTGGCACAAATGGTAGAACAGCGACCGGAACGCCCCCCCGTGATTTCCGAAAATACCTCTATCCAATTGGAAAAACTTTTGGAATTTCGTCACAAAGTCACGAATATCTATGGTAGGGAATTGGTTTATGAAAAAACAGTAGAGCACGCTAAGTCAATTGACGAATTATTTACAACCGTCTCTCAAGAGTTTAATGCCTTCACGGATTCTCTCGCAAATCGTCAGGAGGACGAGTGAAATGCGAAAGCGAATAAAAATCCCTCAGACTGCGGCTAAAGTACTGATTATCTTGCTGATTTTCGTCGTCGGTTGCTCAGGAAACCCATTGGAAGATACCTCCGATTTTCCGAGTGGAATTGAGGCGAAAGAGGCACCGATGTGGGCAAAACGCGTCGCCGAAGGCAAACTCCCGCCTCTCGCCGAACGGCTTCCACAAAGCCCACTCGTCGCCAAGACGAATTTCGATGGATATGAACGTCCCGGTCCCTATGGTGGCACGTGGCATCGATTCCATACACATCCAGATTTGGGCACTTGGAAGATGACAGCGGGCTACGCACCGCTCATCCGATGGAAATTTGATGCTTCTGGTTTGGAACCCGGTCTCGCTGAATCGTGGGAGTTTAATGAGGACGGTAGTATGTTGACGTTGCATCTCCGCAAGGGGGTCAAATGGTCGGACGGGCATCCGTATACCTCTGCCTCGTTCGCTTTCTATTACGCGCTTTGCCTTGATGAACGATATAAATACAGCCCACCGGTTTGGTGCCAAGTAAACGGCATACCCATGGAAGTCGAAACACCTGATGATTATACGATTGTCATGAAATTCGCAGGTCCCAATTGGCTCGTGCCGCTCTGGTTAGCGACCGGATTTTGGTGGTGCAATCAATATAACATTCCTGAACACTACATGGTGCAGTTCCACCCAGATCACAACGCCAAATATACCGATTTCATTCGATTCGAGAAGGAAGATATCCCTCATCAGAACCCAGGGCGTCCAACGTTGTGGCCCTGGCGGGTAACAAAATATGAAAAGGGTGGCTTCCGTGTTGAACTGGAACGTAATCCGTATTACTATGTCGTTGATGAACTCGGCAGGCAGCTCCCTTACATTGACAAAGTCAAGACAAGTTTGGTACCTGAGCCGCAGGTTCGCGTCCTCAAAGTCCTCGCGGGCGAGATCGATTGCCAATATCGTGGGATGGAACTCCGTGATCTTGCGCTCTATCTAAAAGGGGAAGAGAAAGGCGGCTATAAGGTGCGTCGCTGGAAGAGCACGGCGGGTGCACAACCTGCTATTTTGATTAACTGGACAGCTCCCGATCCTGTCTTAAGACAACTCATTCGGGATCAACGTTTCCGCAAAGCACTCGCTTATGGGATTGACCGCGAGAAATGTAACGAGATCGCATGGCGGGGTTTATTGGAACCCCAGGCGGCGACCGTCAGTCAAGAGGGATGGCACTTCGCCGATGAGGATGGGCAAACCCTCTTTGAAGAATGGAAACGAGCCGATGCAGATTTTGATATTGTCGCAGGAAACCGCCTCTTAGATGAAATGGGACTCACGAAGCGTGATAGAGATGGGTATCGACTGCGTCCAGATGGCAAACGGGTTGAGATGCTTATGGATGTTCCGAGTTCTAATCTCAACAGCCAGGAGAATGACATCGGGCTGATTATTCAAGAGGGATGGGAGCAGCTCGGCTTAAAAACGCTCCTCTATACGCCTCCGGGTGCCGAGTTAAGTTTGCGTCGCACGCTTGGCAAGTTCACAATCAGTATGCACGGTGAGGCGGAAATGGATCTCTTTACGTATCCGGATTGGGTGTTTCCGACACTCGCTAAGTACTGGCACCCTAAGGTAGGAAAATGGTATGAAACGGGTGGTGAAAAGGGCGAACCCCCCACCGGACCCCTAAAAAAGTTGCTTGACTTATACGACGAAATTAAAAAGGAACCCGACGAAAAACAGCGGCATCAATATGTTCGGGACGCAGTCAGGATTCACATCGACGAGGGACCGTTTCATCTCGGTTCTGCTGGGCGTTCGCCATCGCTTTTAGTCGTAGGGAACCATTTTCACAACGTTCCAAACGACGGCATCTTGGGTCCATGGGCAATTGTCACGCCTGCAACCAGTTATCCCGAACAGTGCTGGATGTCTAAGGAATAGCCATCAGCAGTCGGTTAAGAGCGATTTGTGGCGATGACATATTATGCAACTGCCACAAGTATTTACCGATAACTGACAGCCGATCATTCTCACTGCGAAGCAAGCCAATAAAACAGGAGATACAGCCATAATTACCTATATTATTCGCCGATGTTTGATCGCAATTCCGACACTCATGGCGATTTCTATTATCTCTTTTACCATCATCCAGCTCCCACAAGGCGATTACCTTGATCGGGAAATTCAGCGTTTAGAGGAGGAGTTCGGCGATAGCAGTTCACTGGCACATGTTGAGGAATTGCGAGTACGCTACGGTTTAGACGAACCATTCTGGAAACGCTACTTTATCTGGGTGACTGGTTTTGTGCGCGGGAATTTTGGCGAGTCGTTTGAGTATAAACGAGAAGTCCACGAACTGATATGGGATAGAATTGCCTTCACCCTGATTATCTCTGTCGGCTCGCTCATCTTCACCTATGTTGTCGCTATTCCCCTTGGGGTCTATTCCGCAACGCATCAATACAAATGGTCGGATAATTTTCTCACCTTCCTTAGTTTTGTCGGGATGTCTATACCGGCGTTTCTCTTGGCACTATCTCTGATGGTCTTTGCGTTTGACATCTTCGGCGTTCCGCTGTTTGGACTGTTCTC
>JAPOOP010000374.1 GCA_026713385.1 Candidatus Poribacteria bacterium
TGTCGTTGCCATCTGTGGGAGTCTGCGACAGGGTAGCTCAACGCATGCTGCACTCCAAATCGCACTCTCCGCGGCGAAAGATGCAGGTGCTGAGGTTGAGTTGCTTGAACTCGGTGAATACGACCTCATTTTTCAAGGCTCTGTCGCAAGCGAAAGTGCCTACCCTCCTGGTGTTTTCAAGTTGCGGGAAAAAGTGAAACGCGCACACGGTATACTTCTCGGATCGCCCGAATACCACGGTAGTTTCAGCGGTGTCCTGAAAAGTGCCCTTGATTTGATGGGATTTGATGAATTTGAGAATAAGGTTGTTGGGCTTATCGGTGTATCTGGCGGACGAATGGGCGCGGTGAATGCACTTTCTATGTTGCGGACGGTAGGCACTGCCCTTCACGCATGGGTCGTACCGAATGATGTATCAATTCCAAACTCATCTGAAGCGTTTGATGTGGACGGTAATTTACACGATGCTGAATTGACTGCGCGTGTCAAAGCGGTCGGTGAACAGGTTACCGAATTCGCTGCACTGCGAAATTCCGCATGAGAGCAAAACCGACATAGAAACACACGGTGAATAGAATCCAGCAGGTGATATGAACGCAATACACAATTGGGACACATGGATTGGCACGGATGAAGCAGGAAAGGGAGATTATTTCGGTCCGCTCGTCGTCTCAGCCGTTTACGTAGACGCAGAATGCCAAGAAACCTTCGCCGATTTGGGCATTACTGATGGGAAAAAGTTGTCAAATCGTCGTATACGTAACCTTGCTGAATTAATGCACGCTCGCTATGAACGGCATATCGTTGTTGTCGAAAGAATGCCCACCGAATATAATACCCTTTATAGCGAGTTCTGTAGACGAGGGCAAAATCTAAATCATCTTCTCGCATCGCTCCATGCGGAAGCTATTCATACCTTAGCAACCCGAGTAGGCACTAAGCAGGCACTTGTTGATAGGTTTTCTAAAGACGACCTCATCACCGAGCAGCTACGCCAACGCACGGAGGGAAAACCAGGTCTACAACACAGTACCTCTGCTCCACTTCAAGGTGGCTTTTCGAGTCGTATACCTTTAGGAATGGAGATAATACAGGTTCCAAAGGCAGAACGAGACATCGCCGTTGCTGCAGCCTCTATTATCGCTCGAGATGCTTTTCTGAGTGGAATGGCAACGCTGTCTCAAGAGTCTGGGATTTGCTTGCCGAGAGGTTCGTATCAGGTTGTGGAAGCAGGTAAAGAGTTTATCACACTACATGGGAGTGAGGCATTGGGGGATGTGGCGAAACTGCACTTTAGTTTGACAGATGCTGTCCGTGCTTCGTAAGTAGCGGAAAGAAAAGGAACGAAAAAAACGTACAAATTCCCAGACCCCAGCCCCGAATTAACCAGAAACCTGACCAAAATGAAATGGAGGTGTTTTTGCTTGGGCGTTTCTTTAGCTCTGGAGCAATTAATTAGAAATTAAAAAAATGGAAGAATTATTTACTGTTCATTACGCCGAGGTTGGACTCAAAGGCAAAAATAGGGTGTTTTTTGAGAAACGGCTTGTGAATAACATCAAACTGTCCTTGCGCGGCACAGGATATGCAGAGGTAGAGCGACTTCACGATAGGATTCTCGTGCATCTTGGGCAGAATACTGACATAATAGAAGTTAAAAACCGCCTGCGGCAAGTCATGGGTATTGCTCATTTTGAGCTTTCCTCTCGTACCAAAAGGGACATCACCGCCATTAAAGAGACTGCCCTACGGCAAGTCCAAGATGTCTGTTATGAGTCCTTTAAAGTCGAGACACGGCGGACCGATAAAACCTTTCCCTTAACCTCTCCGCAGGTGAGTGCAGAAGTCGGTGGGTATCTCGTCAAAGAAACGGGCACGCGTGCCGATATGCATAATCCCGATTTGGTTTGTTGGGTCAAAATAACACACAATGCGGCATATATCTCCGCCGAGAAGATTCCAGGGGTTGGCGGATTGCCAGTAGGTGTGAGTGGTAAGGTGCTTGTCATGTTGTCCGGTGGGATTGATTCCCCTGTTGCCGCATGGCAGATGATAAAACGTGGCGCGAAAGCCGTTTTTATCCATTTTTATAGTTATCCGTATACCGATAAAGCCTCCTTGGAGAAGGTGATTGAACTGGCTCAGATTTTGGCGGTGTCGAACTATCGCAGTACTGTCTATCTCGTGCCGTTTGCTGAACTTCAGCAGATTATTGTCGCTGCAACACCGACACCCTTCCGGGTGCTACTGTATCGGCGGATGATGACACGCATTGCACAGCGCGTTGCAACTATGGAGAATGCAGAAGCACTCGTCACCGGTGAAAGCCTCGCACAGGTCGCTTCCCAAACCCTAACAAACCTCCGAACGATTGAAGCGATCGCTGATATCCCAATTCTGCGTCCACTTATCGGCGAGGACAAGGCTGAAATTATCGAAAAGGCACAACGGATCGGTACTTTTGACGTGTCCACACGCCCACACCAAGATTGTTGTTCGCTCTTTGTACCCAAGCATCCTGCTACCCGCGCATCGCTTACCGATTTAACCGACGCAGAATCGGGCTTAGATGTAGACACGTTGGTTGAAGAGGCGTTAAATAATCTTGACAAACGAGTCGTCGATTGAACTGATGACTTTTGAAAAAATACTGCTCATTCGCCTCAGCTCCCTTGGCGACATCGTGCTTACAACGCCTGCTATTCGAGCGGTCCGCGTCCATTTCCCGGATGCGTATATTGCTATGCTCGTAGGAAAACAGGCGGCGGATGTCCTTCGAGAAAATCCACACCTTGATGAGATAATTACGTTTGATCGGTTCGCTAAGGACAAAGATACGGGCGAGATGTTGCGGACTGTCCGGGTCCTACGTGAACGCAAATTCACGTTGGTTATTGATCTCCAGCGGAAATTTCGAACTACGCTTCTGATGTATTTCAGCGGTGCCTCCGAGCGTATTGGTAAAGGGGCTCTCTGTACTGTCCGGGTCCTTGAGCAGGGTAACAAGCACGCCACGGCACATTACTTTGACTTGTTGCATGCAGCCGGAATTCCAGCAGTAGATCAGAGACTCGAACTGTTTCTTGCTGAGTCTGAGCGGGTAGATGCCTCGCATCGGTTTGATACTGCAGGCGTTGCGCAGACGGGTTTAAAGGTAGGGGTTTTTCCGGGGGCAGGTTGGAAGTTGCGCGAATGGATGCCCGATCGCTTCGCAGCTATTGGGGACGGGTTGGTTCGACATTTCAATGCCGAGGTCCTGATTTTCGGTGGACAAAGAGAGTCTGAACTTGTGCATGCTGTTGCGAATCTGATGGATGCGCGTGCTGTTCCGTTTGCTGGAAATCTTCAGGTTCGGGAGTTAGCCGCCTGTATTGAAAAGTGCGATCTCTTTCTCACAAACGATACCGGTCCGATGCACATTGCAGCAGCGGTCGGAACTCCCACTGTATCCCTGTTCGGTCCCGGCAATCATATCCGATTTCAACCGCTCGGTGCGTTGCACCAAACCATCCGTCATGATGTCCCATGCAGCCCCTGTAAGCAATTCACAGATAAATGCAAAGATAATATCTGTATGAAAAAA
>JAPOOP010000749.1 GCA_026713385.1 Candidatus Poribacteria bacterium
CAAGATCTCACCGAAACGCAACTCGGTTTAGAGGTCTCTTGGATGTCCTATATTGAGGATGTTGAAGAGGAAGATGGTATCTGCCGTGTCTACGGATTCTCCGATGAAAACTTAGACATCGATGTCCTCGCCAATAACGGTTGTGAATGGCTCACGAAATCTGAACTGAAACAATGTCTCGGTGAGCGTGATGCTATCTGTCATGCTGTGGATACATGGCAACAGGCGGATGTAATTAGAGGTAAAGGCACAGCATGCCGTCAGAGCCGAACTCAATTTGATGCCTAAACTATAAATTAAAGTGCCCTTTGAAGACATTGTGATCCGAGAAGTCAGATTGTATGGGCAGCACGAGGGACCTGCCCATTGAGAACCGCGCTGTCTTTTCATCAACTCTTGGAATCAGCTTCGAGTCGCTTTTTTTGCTCTTCGAGCATCTTCTGCTGACGCTTGACGCGTTCTGGTACTAAACGTTCTCGCTGTGCCGTCGGTTTGAAATCGAGACGGTCTTTCCCTAATCCGTGCAGCACCCCTAACTCCACCGGTGAGAAATCGTCTGGATTTTCACGATTGAAATTCATCGGTTCCTTGAGGGAAACTGGCGGATTCGTGATGAAACGGGCGCGTCCCGAAGGATTCTGTGAGGCGGCATGCAGGATAAACGGGTGCAGCAGCACAACGTCGCCTGCGTTGCCTGTGATTTCTACGAAATCTTTGCATTTGTCAATGAGTCCGCCAAACCCACTCGGTAACAGTCCTTCTGGATGTTCATACAACCGCTGTGCGACATGCTGGACTGAATCGCATGCCACAAATGTCCCACCACTTTTCGGGTAAATATCCGACCAGACGACGATTGTGAGTAGCCCTTGCTCTGGGCTATCTAAGAAATGACGGAAGAAATCGCCATCCTTGTGCCACCCACCGACATCCGGAGAAGGCGGTTGCCAGGGGGTGTCCGCGCCTAACCCAAAGTTGATAATGAAACCATCGCCCCACCCCGGCTTTGAGTCGCCCCAAAAATTGATGATTCTGTCTTCACCGCCGAGCAGATCACAAATAGCATCCCACGCCCTCGGTCCAACATCCTCAATCAGAACCCTGTTCATAGAAGGTAGATGAACACGGGGTTCTTCCCACGTCGTCGGATCGTCTGGATCATAACCGAGCCGCTTAAAAGCGAAGCTTTGCCACTCTTCTGCCAACTCGCGCGGGAAACAGTCTTTCAGAATAACATGCCCCTTCTCAATGAAGTGGTTAATATCTTCTTGGGTAAGTGTCCTATAGGTTTTTGCCATTTTTTAATTATCCCTTCGGTTCGATCGGTCAATTGGGTAAATAACGACGCTCGGCGTATATCCGCCTACACCTGCTTCGCAGTGAGAATGCAGGCTGCGAAATGACATCTGTGTAGACGCTACAATTACCCAATACTCGCTAACAATGTTTCTACGAGTTTTGTTGCAAACGCGTCGTCGTTGATGTGAGCGTCCATCTCAATAACCGTGACATTATCACCGATGTGCGCCTTCAGATTCTCGATCCAGGCAGTTCGTGCTTCGGGAGAATCGAAGGGTTGTCCTGTTTTGTCGATCGCCGATACACCCTGAGTCGGAATGATGACCGTTGTAGGTCCCCGTGCTTCGTTGAGTTTACGTGCCATGATCCGTCCGAGTTCAGCAGTCTCTTCAGCAGTCGTCCGCATGAGCGTCACAGTCGGATTGTGCTGATAGAACAACCGATCACTGAACTGCTCTGGCACTGTGTCAGGAGGACCGAAATTCACCATGTCCAAGGCACCTGGGGCGACAACTTGCGGCAGTCCAGATTCTCCTGCGGCTTCCAATCGATCGGGACCGGCACTCAGAATGCCACCCACCAATTCGTCAGCAAGCTCTGTTGTTGTCACATCTAACACCCCAGCGAGAAAACCTCCTTTGACCAGATCTTCCATCGCTTGCCCACCGGTACCGGTTGCGTGAAAAACAAGAACTTCATAGCCTGCGGATTCAAGGATTTCCATCGCTTTTGTAACGCATGGCGTTGTCACACCGAACATCGTCGCGGCGATTAAAGGCTTGTCTACTGTTGCGGCAGGTGCCTCCGCATTCACCATCCCGACAATCGCGCCAGCGGCGTTGGCAAGAATCTGCCGGGACAACCGGTTGATGCCAGCGATGTCCACGACAGAGTACATCATACATATATCTTTCGACTGGACATACGGACTCGTGTCCCCTGATGCCAAGGTTGACACCATAATTTTCGGGACACCCACCGGGACTGCCTGCATAGCCGTCGTGCCGATGGTAGTTCCTGCGGAGCCACCGAGTGAGATAATCCCATCAATTTCGCCTGCCGCCTGCTTTTCGGCAACGAGCGCAGCGGCACCTTGCGCCATCACAGCGACACTGTTACCTCGGTCGCCTTCATCTCTCAAAGCCTGAAGGGTTGAGCCGCCCGCTTGTGCGACTTCATCCGCAGAAACGTCCAGCGTTAATTGCGGTTCTCCCAATATACCCGTATTGATAACACACGTTGAAGTTCCAGTTGATTCTATTTGCGCTTTGATAAACGAGAATTCCAAACCTTTCGTGTCCATTGTGCCGACAATACAAACCGTTTTTGTCATCCCCAATTCCTCCACTGTCTCATAGATTTCGGACTTACGCTAATTGATTCTTTGCTGGGTGAGGTTTCTAACTTTGCTTTGATGTGCCCTTCGCGTAAATCTGATAGATTATTATATGGAGCGTTGTAAAGTCTGTCAAGAGAATTTTGCTTAAACAGTTGACACAATTTGGGCGGTGTGATACACTTAAAAAATGGCTGTCAGCAGTCGGCTTTCGGCTGTCGGTTCAGAAACTTTTTGAATGACCCTCGGTTTGCTATTTGGTTCGAGCGTTTCAGAAAACTGAAAGTCGATAGCCAATTTGCTATGTCAGGTTAGCGGAGGAAAATACGTCAATGTACCCCCAGCTAAAGCAAGGGGAAACCTGTTAAGAGTGCTAACAGGTTCCTATCGGTCTACCGATAAGTTTCTCGTTTCATAGAGGTTGGTAACCCAACGCTCTCCACGACGGGCGCAAGCCGCCCTAAAAAGTATATTTAATGCAGCGTTGTGGTCTCGGTCGAGAGATGTGCCACAAAACTGACAATCAAAGGTCCGTATCGCAAGAGAGAGTTTCTTTTGCGATTTCTCACCACAAACGGAGCAAGTTTGCGAGGTATTCTTGGGGTCAACTTGGTGGAAGTGCAAGCCGTCTCTTTCGGCTATACTCACACACCACTCAAAGAAGGTTGTCCAAGACGCATCGGAAATGCTCTTGCTGAGGTGTTTGTTCTTTACCATGTTGGAGGTATTTAGATTCTCGGCGACCAACACATTATTTTTCTGATGGTGGTAGAGTTTGTAAACGAGTTTGCCGATAAAGTCTTTGCGTCTGTTGACTGTTCGCTCATGGTGTAAAGCGAGTTTGTGTTGTTGTTTCTGCCAACGCTGGCTGCCTTTTTTCTTTCGCGAAAGGTCTTTCGAGTGTTTCCGTGTAAGTCCTTCTGCTTGACGATACCAGCGGGGATTATCCTCTGTTTCACCTTCAGAGGTCGTCAGGTAGTGGGTCGTGCCAACGTCAACTGCAACAGCGGCAGTCGGTTCAACTTTCGGCGTATCTGGCAACTCACAAACGATATGGGCATACCACCCCGATGCTTTCTTGACGATCGTGACTTCTTTCGGATCGCCTTGAAGGGGTCGGTGCATGCGTATCTTGACGTCACCTAACTTTGGCACTTTCAAGCGGTTGTGGCGAAACTCGGTTTCTATGATCGGATTTTGGCGGACACGTTCCCCTGTTCTGAGGGTGTGCTTTCGCAAGCACCACGTCAGAGAGCGGACACGTGTTTTGAAGCGAGGATACCCTTTTTTCTCTGCACCTGCTTTACACCGTCTACGGAACGCATCAAAGGCTTTGTCAACGCGCTTAAGTATGGAGACTTGAAAATCTTGAGGCACGGAGCGAAAGTCGTCATATTTCTCACGGGCAACCTTCAAAAGGTGTTCCTGGTCATATCGCGAAACAAAACGATCTTCTTCTTCGTGCGCAAACTTTCGATTATTGCGCGCCGAGTTCTGAAGTTCACACAAGTGGTCAAACCACGCTAATAATGTTGTTTCCTGTGTTTTCGTAGGATATACAGGATATTTAAAGGTTAATCTCATGGTTTATCAAGTCTCAAGCATTTATCCCCTAACGAGTGGGAGGAAACCAGCACGTCACCAAGCGGTGACGCTCGTTATGCTGGCTTCCAACTTGATACATATATTAAACCACAATTTACTAAGAATGTCAAGTGTTTTTTCAAAAAACGCTATGGCCCAATTCAAGAGGGCGGATTTTTCCTCTCCCAGCTAAAGCATGGGGGAAACCTCCAATCCGTAATTTTTGGTGAAATCAATCGATTTTAAACAAGCAGGATTAACATCAATACAAATTTTAGTTGTCGTCATCGTTCTCGGAATTATTGCGGCAGTTCTTTTGGCACCTCGGTTACTCGGACAGGCGGGACGTGCTTTACAGGCACAAGCCGCTGAAGACATTGAAACGCTTGGTATTGCTCTTGATAGGTATGCTAAAGATAACGGTGATTATCCCTCAACTGAACAGGGCTTGAAGGCACTTTGGGAAATGCCTGAAGCACCACCAAGACCTATAAACTGGATAGAACCCTATATTCAAATTCCGATCACGGAAGATCCATGGGGAAATCCGTATGTTTATGTTCGTCCCGGCAACCACGACCGGTACGGGTACGATCTCATCTCTTTCGGAAGCGATGGCGTTGAAGGTGGGGCAGGTGAGGCAGATGATGTCGTCAGTTGGGTCCGGCGTGATGAGTAATTCACGGGGACGCTCGTGCTTAAATAGCGCGAAGAGAACCCTATGAGAAGATGCGGAGGCACTTATGAAGATTACCCAAATTGACGTTATCGAAGTGAGAGTGCCGTATCATGAAGGCATTTATGAACTCATGACGCGTCGGAATCTTTACCAAATTGATTACGTCTACAAGGTGCACACCGATGTAGGACTCATCGGGATTGGTGATGGCGCGTTTCAGGCGAATGATGTCGTTCAGGACTACATCGGTAGAAATCCGTTTGAATTTATGAATGGCTGGGCACCGACGCCCCTCCAGCAGGCTTTTTACGACATCATGGGTAAGGCTCTTGGTGTGCCGGTGCATCAACTTTTAGGTGAAAAGGTTCACGACCAAACGCAATTCGGCTACTGGTCGATTGACATGACACCAGAGGAGTGGGCGGCAGAAGCAAAGCACGCTTACGCGCTCGGCTACCGACTCCACAAAATCAAAGCCCGTCCATGGTTTGAAGTGCTTGAGCAGGTGGAGGCAATCACGGCGGTTGTGCCAGATGACTATCAACTCCGCGTTGACGCAAACGACTCATTTGAGACCCCGGCACATACCCTTGAAGTTGCACGCCAGCTTCAGGATTACAATATAGAGTCGTTTGAAACGCCGATTCCACAAGCTGATATTGCCGGATACCAAGAGATTAAGCGACACACTGACATGCCGATAACAATTCACTTCGGCAATCCGGACCCCATTGAAGCAATACGGGCAAATATGAACGATTCGTTTATTATCGCTTACCCGGACTCACGCGCTGCCAATACCAAGCGGGAGGCGATTATTTCAAACGCTGCTCAGCTCCCTGTCTGGATACAAATTGTCGGGCTTGGTATTACGACCTGCTACGTTACGCATCTTGCCGCAGTGATGCCAAATGCAACCATGCCAGCGATTACACTAAATGCTTTGCGCGCTTTTGACCTTGTTACGCCTTCAACAATTCCGCTTGTTGACGGATACGCAACTGTTCCAGATAAACCGGGGTTAGGCGTTGAATTGGATGAGGACGCGCTTGATAATTGTCGCACTTGAGGAGAAAAAAATGAAAGTATCTGCTACCAGTCGAGCACAGGCTTTAACAGTTATTGTAAGTTTGCTAATCCTCGTGATGGGATTCGGTATTTCTGCACAGGCTGCGAAACTCGGTTTGGCGAGTGCTTGGCTCTTTGAGGAGAATGGTGGAAGGGTTGTCAAAGACATTGTCAGCGGACACGATGGCGAAATCAAGGGCACACTTGAATGGGAAAAGAAAGGCAAATTCGGGGGGGCTTTGAAATTTTCGGGCAAAGGTGATAGTTACGTCCGTGTTGATCACGACGATGTTTTCAATTCCGATCCTTACACGTTTATTGCGTGGGTTAAGTTAGAAGCCGCCTCATGGCAATACGTTGTTTGGCGCAATGGGGATGTCTGGCCCGAACCAGAGGATGTCCGCCATCTCGATATATGGATTCACGATGCCGACTATCCAGTGTTTATGTGGCACGTCAAAGGCAAGGTCGGGCGGATTGAGGGTAAGACCATTGTTGCTGATGGGGAGTGGCACCATATCGCCAAAATCTATGACGGCAAAAACGTTCAGATGTTCGTTGATGGGAAATTGGATGGTGAGGAACCGAGTGGTGGCACGTTGGATACGAGTAAGTCGCCTATCTGGATAGGCGCGCGTCCTGGCGACGTTGCCGCAACTGGGCTCTTTGATGAAGTAGGCTTCTTTACGGAAGCCCTTTCTGAAGATGAACTCAACGATGTTATGGAGAGTGGGTTAGCTGATTATGCCGCTGTTGATGCCGCTGGCAAATTGGCAACAACTTGGGCTTTGCTAAAAGCGAAAAAATAAATAACAGGCACACCCGTGTGCTGTAGGGGTTTTGCTTGGGTGTTTCCCCGGGCTGGTGCCTGCCTACACGCTGTATGCCAAAAAACGAAAATGGAGAAAACGCATTATGCAAATGCACGTAGGTGGAGAATGGATTGATAAATCCGATAAAATTGATGTACTCAGTCCCTTTGATGGTTCAGTTGTTGACACTGTACCCAGAGGAGACGCAGGTGACGTTGAAACCGCTATTCAGACGGCAGAACGTGGTGCAAAGATCATGGCAGGAATGACCGGCTATGAACGCTACGAGATTCTGCGTAAAGTTGCGGACTTGATGGTCGAACGGGCGGACGAACTTGCCCAAGTTATCACCCGTGAAGAGGGAAAAATCCTCGCTGAAGCGACGATTGAAGCAACCCGTGCTTCTGAAATTATCGCCCTCTCTGCAGAGGAATCCAAACGATTGACCGGTGAAACGATTCCCCTTGAAGGTGCACCCGGCGTCCAAGGTAAACTTGGCTTTACAGTACGCATGCCGTGTGGTATTGTTGCTGGCATTAGTCCCTTCAATTTTCCACTGCACCTTGTCTGTCACAAAGCTGGTCCCGCAATCGCTGGTGGAAATGCTATTATCATCAAACCTGCGACAGACACACCGCTCTCCGCACTGAAACTGGTGGAACTCTTTTTAGAAGCAGGTACACCACCTGAGGCGATTCAGTGTGTGACGGGACCCGGCGGCGAAATTGGTGATACCCTCTGCGGGGACCGTCGCGTCCGAAAAATTACCTTTACCGGTAGCCGTGATGTCGGCGAGCATATCTGTAAGGTGGCAGGGTTAAAGCGTGTCACAATGGAACTCGGATCGAATTCACCGCTCATCGTCATGCCCGATGCGGATCCCGAAAAGGTCGCTCGTGCAGCAGCGGCATCCGGTTATTCTAATGCAGGGCAAGTCTGTATCTCAACGCAGCGCGTCATTGCGCATGAAAAAATCTACGGTGATTTCTTAGATGCGTTCCAAGCCGAAGTCGCTCAAATCAACACTGGCGACCCCCTCGCAGAAGGGACACGGATGGGACCGATGATTCGAGAAGGAGATGCCACACGTGTTGCCGAATGGATTCAAGAGGCTGTCGCTGATGGGGCAGAGCTCGTCACCGGTGGAGATAAGCAGGATCAATTTGTTACGCCTGCCATCCTCGCCAATGTCAAGCCAGAGATGAAGGTCTCCTGTGATGAGGTGTTCGGTCCCGCAGTCGGTGTGACGCGCGTCAACGACATCGACGAGGCTATAGCACTCGCTAACGATACAAACTACGGGTTGAGTGCCGCGATCTTCACACAGAACGTCGATTGGGCAATGAAGTTTGTCCGTGAAGTCGAATCTGGTAATCTGATGGTGAATTGGGGCACGCAGTGGCGTGCGGACCTAATGCCGTATGGCGGTGTCAAAGAGAGCGGTATGGGCAAAGAAGGTCCGAAGTACGCCATAGAAGAGATGACCGAATTGAAGATGGCAGTCTTCCATTTGGATAGTTAAGTGTAGATTTTGGACGACTTAGTTTTTATAGTAAAGCCCGAAAATATCTGCACACCCTCGGTAGGTGCGGTTTTGTGGCGTACTCGACCAAATGCGATGTGCATTCTAACCGCACCGAGTTTGGTGTAAAATTAATTACAGAATTCACTATAAACATAAACCCGCTGTTGAAGTAACCAACAGCGGGTTTGTCTTTTGTCTGTATGTATGCTTTAGAGCGTTTCTGTATTGAGACGGTGTCGAGTGTTGCGTCAGCGGCGCACCTACAAGAAGAAAGGAGGGAAAACCAGCGATGGGTTTTCCGATAGTCTACTCTTCCTCTTCAGTTTTCGACGCAGCGATTACCTTCTGGGCAACATCGTCAGGAGTGATCTCGTAGTGCGAGAATTCCATGGTGAAGGTGCCGCGTGCACTCGTCATCGACTTGAGATCGATTGAATACCGGAGCATCTCCGAGAGTGGGACATTTGCCTGGATAACCTGTTTTCTCCCCATCTGTTCAACACCCATTACCTGTCCACGTCGTCCGTTCAGGTCGCCGATAATGCTTCCCATGAACTGTTCGGGCACCGTGATATCGACGCTCATCACCGGTTCGAGCAAACACGGATCTGATTGTTCGGCAGCAG
>JAPOOP010000225.1 GCA_026713385.1 Candidatus Poribacteria bacterium
AAGTTGATTCCGTCAGGTTGATTGAATCTATAAGTGATCCTGTTTGTAGTAGAGAAACGATTTATTGCCCGTTTCTCACTGTGAGGCAGGGTGATAAATCACACGACTACGAACCTACTGCTTCGTCAAGTTCCAAATGATGGGTATAAAAGTTTAGATCGTAGCTCCCTTGACGACGTTCTTGCTGTAGTTGTAGGAGCGAGTGTTTTTGCTTGGGTGTTCCCATGCTCGCGATCTTCTTTATTTTTTGATTTTCCCCCACATTGTTGTCAGCAACTGCGGTTGTGGCGATACCGGTAACGCAACGACTGGATCAAACCAATCCGCGAGTGTATTCGCCTGAAATATGTTTCCAGTATGTGTGAGTTGTGTTCGGGCGCGAGTCACCAAATTTACTTTGAAGAGTTGGATTCTATTGTCAATTTCTTGCTGATAAACAACACTACTCTCTCGTGGGTCCCAAACAGGATCCATCGCCGCTTTGCCCGCTTCAGGCACAATTTGCTCGAGTCCAGTGCCATCGCCATTCACAATATAGATAGTTTCCTTGTCAACTAAGTCGAAGAGATCACCGTGTGGTAGAATCTGATTCAACCAAGAAAAGACGATCTTATCGCCCGTCGCAGACCATGCTGGCAAATGTTGCCACGCTCTGACATTTTGATCGAGGACTTGCTTCTGCCTTCGGGTATGAACGTTGACGAGGGTAAGACGATGACTTCCGAAAATCCCTCTCGCGAAGGCGATCTCCGTGCCATCGGGCGACCATGCCGGATGGATGCCATCCACGAATTGCGCTTCTTCTTGTTTCCCTAATGTGGTAATGTAAATGAACCCTCCGCGTTCGTAAGCAATCCGCTTACCATCTGCAGACCAAGTTGGGTGTTCTCTACGCGCAGCTTTCTTGAATACGCGCCGGACGTTGGATCCATCCGCGTCCATCAGATACAGATCTCGAATACCATCCCGATCTGATACGAATAATATTTCCTCACCGGTAGGGGACCATGTTGGATATAATTCGTCCGCAGAAGTTTTAGTTAGACGTACCTGCTCAGTTCCGTCGGAATTCATGATGTAGATTTCACGATTCCCGTCCCGGTTTGAGACAAACGCAATCTTTGCTGTGTCGGGTGCTTTAGCAGAAACCGGACAAACGCTTACGCATAACATACCTGCACTTAGTACACATAACACAAACAGATGCTTCTTTTGCATTATAGACTCCTTTCAAAGACCTAATTCAGTTCTTTTTCTTTACGTCTCCCCACATTGTTGTCAGCAACTGTGGTTGCGGTGAAACCGGCAGCGCATACGCCGGATCAAACCAATCGCCTGTAAAATGCCAAAACATTGGATTCGTAAGCTGCACGGGTTCCCCTCCGTCCAATCCAACTTTGAAGATTTGCATCTGCTTTCCGTTGATATACTGGGTATAAAGGAGTTCATCGCCCCGTGGCGACCACGCCGGTGAGGACTCTCGGCCAGGGCCATCATCGATAATCTGTTGAAGTCCTGTCCCATCCCAGTTTATAATGTAAATTGTCTGTGTGTCAGCGAAATCTCCTAAAGGTGCCTTGTGAACCCAGGCAAACGCAATTTTGTCACCTGATGGAGACCACGCGGGAGAAGTCATCCACGAAGATTTTACGGGTTTGGGGAAGAGTGCTTTCTGTTTATGTGTGCTAACGTTGAGCAAGCTTATTTGCATACGTTCGGGAGGCCCCGTGAGAAAGGTGATCTCCGTGCCATCTGGAGACCAAGTAGGAAGAGCACCGATCGCCACACGTTCCTCTTTTTTGCCGTCTATTGAAGCGATGTAAATGAACGATTTGCCCAGCTCGCGTCGCGTATAAGCGATCTGTTTTCCATCAGGAGACCATGTAGGGTGTCTTCTATCCGCTGATTTGCCAAAGACCCGTTTCACGTTTTTTCCATCCGCATCCATGAGGTATAGGTCACGGACCACATCCCGGTCGGAGGCAAACAGAATTTGCTCACCTGTAGGAGACCACGTCGGTGAGACATCAAATGCCTTGTTATGGGTGAGTCTCACTTGCTCTGTACCATCAGGGTTCATCAGATAGATTTCCGAATTACCGCTATCGATTAAGGGAAATACGATTTTAGGGGTTTGTGGAGCCTGTGCCAAGGCGTTGCAAACGCTTGAACAGAAAAATATGAGACAAAAAATAGAAAGAAGTCGTGTGAATTTCATGAAAGATCCTCCAACCTACATTTATACTCGCATCTTTATTATTGAATTTACGTTATCATAACACAAATTTCTCTCAGAATGTGTAGATATTTTGTCAAGGGTCGCGATTTGGAGATCGCTGCTACTGGGTGTTTAATGAAGGGCAACCGCGGCAGTCAGTCCAACTATAACCCATTGGAAAGACCGAAGTATTTTGAACAGCATTGATTTTCCTTCTCAACGCAAACAAACCGATGTTAAGGTCAGTTTCGGTGTTGTGCTTTGACTTCACCGCAGAGAAAAAACAAACAGACGCTTCTCTCGCATTATTGTATTAAAAACGCTTTAGACTTCCCCAGACCGTCGTGAGTTTTGCTTTCGGCGTTACCGATAAACCGCCGCTGTCAGGGATACTGTCGCCGGTGATTACAATATTGTCGAATCTCGCCGTCTGATTCGAGAGACCCAGGCCCGCTGCGCCTGTCAAAAAGTTGTGAAACCCGTCTAACGCTAATGGGTGAATTAGCCTTATATTTCCCGGTTTAATTGGATGTGCATGTTTGGCAGCTTCATGCTCCTTGAAGGTTTTACGGTTTGGAAGTTGGACGGGTCCAATAACCAGCTTACCATTAATCCAAAAGTTTAGGGTATCTCCTTCAACTGCCAACTTCAACTGCGACCATCTGTTTAATTTTAAAAATCGATGGAGCTCGGCATGTGTATAGAAAATTGTGTTTTGGTCATGAAAATTGCCAGCACCCAGCCGAGCTTCGGAGGCATTTTTGCGAAATGCCGGCAAATCGCCGATGACACACCATGCCACCCAACTTCCCTTGATTCGAGCGGCAATAGCGATATTGCTAAGACCCGGTTTATCAAGTGGTTTGACATCAAATTCGATGGTGTAATCGCGCCAAGTCTCATCACCAATTGTGAACAGACGCGTGCTCTCATCAGGACTTACCGTATGAAGTTCACCGTCAACGATTTCCCAAGAACCGGGAGGCGGATCGTCCACATCAAAAAAAAGAAAATCCTGTGTCATAATAAGTTCCTGCCACGCATCCAAGTTTCCGTTATCAAAATTTTCCTGAAACACCCCTGCCCTTGCTGAAAAGGTAAAGAGGAAAATCATACTTGCAATCATTACCAGTTTCATACCTACCTCCTTTTACGACCTGTAACCCAAATTGCTACCTAAAATCTTTATCAAACTCACGTTTATATTATTAATGTGAATTTGACTTAAAAGGCGTTAAAAAAAAGCCCTTTCGATTATTAAAGACACGATTTTAGGGTGGAAAAGGTGCATAATCTTACAAAGGTTAATTTTGGCGTTCTGCTTTCAACGCTCCCCAGCGCACAGGCAGTTTTCCATTCGCTGTGACGGCACGAAAGCCCTTCCCAAATACCATTACGCTGGCAAAATGTTCCCTGTTTTCTCCGATCCCACCGAAAACGTAGATGTTGCCATCGACCACCGCTGCCCCAAAAGGCATAAAAGGTGTTGGCATCGGTGGAATATTATTCCATTCTTCTGTCTCTGGATTGTAGGTATCAACAGTTGATAGATATTGCGGAACCCTGTTTTGCCAAGTGAAGCCACCAATCAGATAGATCACATCGTCGAGAACAACCGTTGAGAATGATAGCCTCAGGTCTGGCATCTCATTCTTCTTTTCCCAGCGATTGATTTTCGGATTATATTCCTCAATGACCGTCAAAAAGGGACCCCCCGCGCCGACTTGTGGCCACCCGCCTCCACCGATGGCATAAAGAGCGTCCCGAACAACCGCTGCCTTAACGCCAGAGCGCCTTGTTGGCATCTTCGCTCGCTTCACCCACGTATCAGTGACAGGATCGTAGGCTTCTACGAGGTCAATACGCCCCGGAGCCTTAGGCTCCCTATCCAAAGGGTGAACAGATCCGCCAATACTATAGATTTTACCGGCAACAGCACCCATGCCAAAAGCTACACGAGCCCCGGACATCCCTTGCTTTCTCGTCCATGTATCCTTCTGCGGATCGTACGCCTCTACGATATCCAGAAATTTTAGGTTGACTGCACGATTGTCTATCCCATTATAGCCGCCACAAACATAGATTGTTCCGTTGACGACCGCTGTCTCAGCACTTGTGCGTGGTGTTGGCATATCTGCGACTCGTTCCCAACTATTATTTTTTGGGTCATACACCTCAACAGTTGGAAGTCCATAGGGACCGCGCCTATTTTTAAAAGGCGTGCCACCGATGAGATAAATCTTCCCATCGACTACAGCAGTCGCGAATCCTGTGCGCTGCGTTGGGAGTTCAGAGATGACCCGCCACTCGTTGGCATCAGCTGTTTCCATTCCAAAATGAAAACCAACCACGGCAGTCAATCCAACTGTAATCCATTGTAAAGACCGAAGCATTTTTAGCATCATCAATTCCTTCTTATCGACGCAAACAAACCGATGTTAAGCTGAGTTATGGTGTTGTGCTTTGATTTCACCGCAGCGTGTGGGGTGATTTTCTGTTTAGGATTCCGAAAGTCAAATAAGTTTTCACGGTTCACCTCCATTTGAGTATGATGATCTATCCTGTTGTAGAACGCATTTCAATGCCCATAACTTCCCTCTGCGACGCTATCCGTCTCGAGCGGGATATGAAACATCCCGCGCTGTTGCGTAACAATATAAAGCCTTTCTTTACCGACGACGAGAGAGAAAATGTTATCGGGAGCATTTGACGAAATCTGTTTCCATTGACCACCGGCATCTAAGCGATAGGCCCCTGCATGACCGACACCATAAACTGTCGTGCCATCTGTAGCAAATCTATCTACGATAGGACGCGCACCGGCACCATCGGTCAAAACGCTCCAGTGTTCCCCAGTCTGTGAAATCAAGGTTCCTTTATTTGTTGCAACGTAGATCGTTGA